>JAUWSP010000117.1 GCA_030610025.1 Acidobacteriota bacterium
CCCAGGACCGTGCGCAAGCGGCCCCTGGTCATGGGCAGAAACCTCTGGTAAGAGCCTTGCGGTCGCCAGAAGTCCGTGTTGCCGCCCAGAGGGCCGCCGGCCAGATCCAGCGAGACATTGGCTCGACTGCCGAAAGTCGGCTGCAGACGACTGTCCCTTCGATCCCGGACCACGGACCAGCGAAGCATCGCGACTTTTCGGTTGAGCTGTTGCGTGATCGGGTCGCCTTCCAGGTCGAATTCGGTCCGGGACTCGTCGGAGTCGAAGCGGGAAAAGGTGGTGGAGAAATTGCCGAAGATCCCCAGGTTGCGGCCGTAGGTCAGCGTGCCACCGACGTTATCCTGAAACACCGTTTGCCCGGTGAGCAGGTTGTAGTCGATACGACGTTTGAAGATCGACGCGCCAAAACTCTGGGGCCTGTTCAGAAACCAGGGAATGAAGTAGGACAAATCGAAGATATCCTGCCGGGAGCCCAACTGCGCGGAAACGCCGAGAGTCTCTCCCCTGCCCAGGAAATTCCGCGTCCTGAACTGAAACTGCCCGAAGAAGCCATCGACTTCGCTGAAGCCACCGCCGAAGAGCATCTCGGTTCGCTCGCCCTCCTCACCCTGGATGGTGAGGTCCACGAGCTTCTCCTCCGAATCGATATCGAAGGCCACCGGGTCCTCTTCATTGACCATGAACACCTCGGACTGCCCGATGCGCAGCAGGCTGTTCTTCAAGGCCCCGGTGTTCATGACCAGGCCCTCTTGAATGCTCATGTCGCGCCGCAGAACCTTGTCCTTCGTCTTGGTGTTGCCCGAGAACTCGATCCGGCCGATGCGGAACTGTTCGCCCTCGTCGACGTGAATGATCACATCCGCGACCTGATCGGACCTTTCCACGATCTCAGGCTCGATCTGCGCGAAAAGATGGCCCGTATTCGAATAGAGCTCCCGGATCGTCTCCAGACCTTCATCGACTACCTTGGAGCGTAGCCAACCGCCCTTGGGGCGCTCGAACTGGCGCAGCAGCACCTCAGCCGGGAACCGGTCGGCGCCCTCGATAGTGATCTCGCCAAGCCTCCAGCGGTCCCCTTCCTCGACGGGAATCGTGATGAAAAGCCGCCGCTTGACGTCGTCTCCTGCAGCCTCGCCACCTTTGACGGGCTTGACCTCGATCTTCGGCTCTCCCAGAACCACATTCTTGTAGCCCGCCTTCAGGTAGAGCTCCCGAACGGCGTCGAGATCCTCGTTCAGGGCAGCCGGACTATAGATGTCCTTCTTCATGATCTTGGTGACGAGGTTGGATTCCTTGGTGTCGCCCATCGACCAGGCCAATCGCCTGTCCTTGAAGACGGTGTTGCCTTCGAAGTCGATTTCACCCACCCTTACCTTGTCACCCTCGTCGATCGTATAGACCACCCGACGGTCGGACCTCGAGGCCTCCGCGATCGTGTAGTTGGCCTCCGCCAACCGGAAGCCCTTTTCGGCGTACAGCTCTTGAATGGCGCCCCTGAGCCGGTGCAGCTCACCGAGGCTCAGGGAATCTCCCTCGCGTACCCGGATCGACTCGGAAATGACTTTCTCGTTGATGTCCGAACGGCTGATTCGTTTCAGCCCTTCATACTCGATCGACCGCAGGGTCGGCCGTTCCTTGACCGTCACCACCACCTGGACACCGCCCTCCGCTGGACTCGTTTCGATCTTGATGTCATCCACCAGATTGCGGGTCCACAGGGCGTGCATCTTCTCGTTCAGCTGGTCGGCGTCATAGATCTCTCCCTCGGCCAGACCGAGGTAGTAGTTGAGGGTCTCCTCGGTCAGCGACTCGAGGCCCTGGTAGACGATCTCCTGGATAGGCTGGCCGCTCAGGTTCTGTGCCGACGCGGGAACCGCCAGGACCCACGCGAGCAGGAGGGCGAGCAGGACTGAGCGGTTGATTCGAATCTTCATCGACGGAACAATCCTACGGGTCCTGGTTCGCACTCATGGGAACAACTCACGTTACAAGGGCCGATTCACCTGGATCATCGACCTGCGGCAGGATTCATGCAAGCTCCTTGCCGCTGCCGCCATCAGTCGATGGCCGACTCTTCAGTCCTGGCTGACCAGTGATTCTCCGATCTTCGGATGGAGTTTCAGCTCATCGTTCTCGACGGTGATACCGATGAACTCGATGACCTCGCCGTGTCTAGCGATCAGTACCTCTGAGACGGCATCCTGAACATGGCGTTGGATCGTCCGCCGCAGAGGACGGGCCCCTGTGGAGGGGTCGATCCCGGCCCTTTCCAGAAGCCACAGCTTCGCCTCATCCGACACTTCGACCTTCAGCCGCCGCTCCTCGAGTGTCAAATTGACATCTTCCAACAGAATATCCACGATGGCCCTCAACTCCGCCTGCCCCAGAGGATTGAAGACGATGACTTCGTCGACCCGGTTGATGAACTCTGGGCTGAAAGAGCGCCGCAGGGAGGCCAGGATCTCCTGCTCGAGTCGCTCGAATTCCTTGCCCTGATCCGACCCTCCAAAGCCCATGCGGCCGCCCCGCAGGACCAGCTGACTACCGATATTCGATGTCATCAGGACGATGGCGTTCTTGAAGTCGACTCGATTCCCATAAGCATCGGTGAGCACACCGTCTTCGAGAATCTGCAGTAGGAGATTCGCCACGTCCGGGTGGGCCTTCTCGATCTCGTCGAACAGCACAACCGAATAGGGCTGACGACGAATGCGCTCTGTCAACTGCCCCCCTTCATCGTGCCCGACGTAGCCCGGGGGCGATCCGATCATCTTCGAGACGGCGTGCTTCTCCATGTACTCGCTCATGTCGAAGCGGATCAACGAACCCTGGCTGCCGAACAAGAACTCACCCAAACGGCGTGCGACCTCGGTCTTGCCGACCCCTGAGGGCCCCAGAAAGATGAAGGATCCGACTGGACGATCGGGATTGCTGACGCCGAGCCGCGATCTCCGAATTGCACGACTGATGGCGCTGATCGCATGATCCTGCCCGACAACCCGCTTTCGCAGGGTCTGCTCCATCTGCATGAGTTTCTCGGCTTCCTCGCTTTGCAGGCTGGAGACCGGAATTCCCGTCCAGGAAGCGATCACTTCCTCGATGTCCTTCTTTGTCACTTCCAGTACGGAATCTTCGTCGGCATGTGTCCTGAGTCTCTCGAGATCCTCTCGGACCTCGATCTCCTTTTCCCTCAAGTAGACGGCGCTCTCGAACTCCTTGTCGGAGATAGCTGTCTTCATTTCCTTGACGATCTCGCCAATCTCCCGCTCGAGACGGCGCACGTTCTGCGTATCGCGAACTCGGCGCAGCTTGACTTTGGCGCCGGCCTCGTCGATGACATCGATGGCCTTGTCGGGCTGCTGTCGATCGGCGATATAGCGCGTCGACTGATAGATGGCAGCCTGAATTGCACCCTCTGTGTAGTGGACCTTGTGAAATGCCTCGTAGCGCTCTTTGACACCCTGGAGGATCTTCAGAGTCTCCTCCTGAGTCGGTGGCTCGACTTGAATCGACTGGAATCGACGCAGCAGGGATCGATCCTTCTCGATGTACTTCCGGTACTCCTTGAGAGTCGTCGCACCGATGCAGGAAACCTCACCGCGTGATAGAGCAGGCTTGAGAATGTTGGCCGCATCCAGAGAGCCTTCAGCCGAGCCCGCCCCGATCAGCGCGTGAATCTCGTCGATGAAGACAATGACATCCTGATTGTCCTTGAGCTCCCCGAGAATCCCCTTGAGGCGCTCCTCGAATTGGCCCCGATACTTGGTGCCGGCGACAATCAGCGAGAGATCCAGCGCCAGTATCTTCTTCTGGGCCAGCGACAAGGGCACCTGCCCCTCGACAATCCTCTGGGCCAGACCCTCGACGATGGCCGTCTTTCCGACTCCTGGCTCACCGAGAAGGATGGGATTGTTCTTGGTACGCCGCGAGAGTATCTGAACGATGCGCTCGACCTCGCTCTCGCGTCCGATAAGGGGGTCGAAGGACCCCTGAGCGGCCAGAAAAGTCAGATCGCGCGCATACTCCGCCAGGAAGGGCTGCTCCCCCTTTTTTTGCGTCGCCTCACGCTCCTTGGCAATGGCCAGGACCTCCTCCCGCACGGTGTAGAGGTCCAACCCGTTCTGGGTCAGGGTGCGCATGGCCAGGCAACCATCGACCCGCAGCAGACCTATGAGCAGGTGCTCTGAGCCCACCGACGGGTGCAGCATGCTCTCGGCCTCGTGCGAGCCATAGGCCAGGACCTTCTTCGATTCCTCGGACAAAGGGAGCTCTGCCGTAGATGAGATTCTCTCCACGAAGACCTTCTCACCTTCGATCTCCTTGCGCAGCCCTTCCGGCTTGACCTTCAGCCGTCGAAAGAGCTCGGTGACGCTCTCTTCACCTTCTCGCAGGATTCCGAGCAGAACATGCTCGGACTCGATCACCCGACTGCCCAGTTTGCTGGCTTCGTATCGCGCAAAAAAGAGGGCTCTGCGAGCCTTCTCGTTGTACTTCTCGAACACTCGTCGTGGACTCCCAAACGCCGCAGTGGAATGGATTTCGACAGGCGGAATCAACAGCGCCCAGCGTGTAATTTGCCGCCTTCGAGTGCGAGGAGTCTACCACAACGATTGGCCAGATCCGGGTTGTGCGTGACCACCAGAGCCGTGGTCCCGTGCCTCTCCTGCAGGTCGAGCATCAGATCGAAGACCTGAACTCCGCTCTCTGGATCGAGATTACCGGTCGGCTCATCCGCCAACAGCAGCGGCGGCTCCATGAACAACGCTCGGCACAAAGCCACCCGCTGGCGTTCCCCGCCGGAGAGCTGGCTGGGAAAATGGTCCAAGCGGTCCTGTAGGCCGACCTCCTCCAAGAGTCCCTGGGCTCGCTTCTGAGCCCAAGCCGAGCTCTTGCCAGCAATGCGACCCGGCAGCATCACATTCTCGAGGGCCGAGAAATCGCCGAGCAGCTCCTGGAACTGAAACACGAAGCCGATCGTCCGATTCCGAAAGGCCGCCAATCGCCGCGGGCCCATGTCGGCCAGACCCTGACCACCGACCTCGATGGTCCCGGCATCGGGGATATCCAGAGCACCCAGCAGGTGAAGCAGCGTCGACTTGCCGCAACCGGATGGGCCGACAATCGCCACAAACTCTCCGGCCTGCACCTCCAGATCCAAGCCGTTGAGCACCTGGACCCGCCGCTCCCCATCTCGGTAGGCTTTCTGCACGCCCCTCACCCGAATCGAGACACTCATCGTCTCAATGCCTCCACCGGCCACAGCGAGGCGGCCCGATGGGCTGCATAGAACGAACACGAAAAGGTGAGGATGACCGTGGTCCCGACGATTGCCAGGACATCCCGGGCACGCACCAAGAAGGGCACATGGTCGAGGAAGTAGACCTGACTCGGCAGGGCCAGCAGCTCGTACCGATCGAGCAGCCACGAGCCTCCGACACCCAGTGTGAGTCCGATCACCGCCCCCAACCCCACGAGCAATGCCCCCAGCCACAGGAAAATCTGCCGCAATGACGACGGGGGGGCTCCCATGGCGCCGAGCATGCCGACCTCGGGTCGCTTGCTGGCCAGAATCAGCGTCAGATCGGAGACCAGGGACATCCCAGCCACCACCACAATCAGGAAGACAGCTATGAACATGAGCGTCTTCTCCAGGCGCAGGGCGAAGAAGAGAACCCGATTCAGGTCTCGCCAGGTTCGCACCGTGCTCTCGGCCGGCAGCACCGCCGGCAACCTTCCCGCGACTCCGAGGGCCACGTCCAGATCGCCGCAATCCACCACCAGACGGTGCACGGCCGAGGCCCCGAAGAGCATGCTGGCCTCGGTGAGCGGCAGCGCCAACCGATCTTCCTGCTCGGCTCGTCCCGCCTCGAAGGTGCCTACGACCGGCAACCTTCGAACCCGCGGTTGTGGACCCACTGGGGTCAGCGTCGGGACCGGAGAGACGATCTCTACGACATCGCCCGGCTGCAACCCCCATAGATTGGCCAACCCGTCGCCCAGGTACAGCCCGGAGCTTCGGGAAGTAGCCTCGGGAAACAACTCTGGAAGCCCTGCACCATAGCCAACGACCTCCACCGCTCTCGAGCGGCCTCTGGCCAGAAGCCAGCCTCCACCCCGAATGACGACCTGAGCTGACCGCACCTCATCGATCGACTGAACGGCTTTTCTGGCCGCCTCGGGATCAGCGCCAGCTGGTAGCTCGATTTCGATCTGGGGAGTCCGCGACAATACCTCCTCTTTGAGGGCGGACTGGAATCCGGACAGCGCAGCCAGAGCCAGGATCAGGGCTGCCACCCCAAGAGCGATTCCCCCGGCTGCGGTCAGGGACAGGAAGGTGATGAAGGCATCCCGGCGAGAGCTCCTGAGATACCGGGCGGCAACCCAAAGCGGCAGCGGCATCCTACTCACCCGCCCAGCTCCCGGGAAGACTGCGGGGTGAGCGCGGAATCCAGACCCTCACGACTCATCACCCGTCTCTGGTCGCAGCAATGGAAACAGGATGACATCCCGTATCGAGGCAGCGTCCGTGAACAACATCGCCAGTCTGTCGATGCCGATTCCCTCGCCGCCGGCGGGCGGCATGCCGTGCTCGAGAGCACGGATATAGTCCTCGTCGAAGCGATGGGCCTCGTCGTCGCCCTCCTGCCTGGCCTGGACCTGATCACGAAATCGCTCGGCCTGCAGATCCGGGTCATTCAACTCCGAGTAGGCGTTGGCGATCTCCATGCCGCCCATGAACAGCTCGAATCGCTCGGTAAATCGTGGATCGCCAGGGCAAACCTTGGCGAACGGCGAAACCTCCACCGGGAGCTCGGTGATGAAGGTCGGCTGGATCAAATGATCCTCCACTGACTCTTCGAATAGCGCCACCAGAAAGCGTCCGTACCAACCCTCGGGCAGGTCGGCTTCCGGGAATCGACTCTCGAGCTCCTGCCTCGACGAGCACTGGAGTACAGGGTGCTCGGAATCCTTGGCGACAGCTGGCAGTGGCAACTGACGTTCGTCGAAGATCGCGGCCAGGTCTGCAAGATGGTCCAACCTCGCTTCATCGACACCGGCGAACTCGGCAATGGCCTGTCGCAACGTGTACCGACGCCATGGCGCGGCAAGATCGAGACGGGTGTCATTCCAAACCAGTGCCGGCTCCCCGAGGATCTGTGATGCCAACTTCGACACCATCTCCTCGGTGAGAGCCATCAGCTGCTCGTAGTCCGAGTAGGCCCAATAGAACTCCAACATGGTGAACTCGGGATTGTGTTGGGTGGAGATTCCCTCGTTGCGAAAGCTCCTGTTGATCTCGTAGACGCGATGGAATCCACCAACCAGAAGCCGCTTCAGATAGAGCTCGGGTGCGATTCGCAGATACAGGTCGATATCCAGTGCGTTGTGATGGGTCACGAACGGCCGGGCGGCGGCACCCCCAGCCATGGCCTGCATCATGGGCGTTTCAACCTCGAGAAAGCCCCGCTCGTTCAGGAACGTGCGCATTCCGTGTACGAGCGCAGCCCGAACCTCGAAGCGGTGGCGGGATTCCTCGTTGAACAGAAGATCCAGATATCTGCGTCGATAGCGGGCTTCCACATCGGTCAAACCATGCCACTTCTCGGGCAAAGGCCTGACCGCC
>JAUWSP010000098.1 GCA_030610025.1 Acidobacteriota bacterium
CCTCTCGGAAGAGCTCGGTGTTGGGCCTGTGACCGATGGCGATGAAGACCCCATCACAGGGATAGTCGGACTCCTCGCCGGTTTGAGTGTCTCTGACCCTCACACCGTGGACCTTGTCCTCTCGGCTGCCCAGGATCTCGATCACCTGTTGGTTCCAGAGCCAGTGGATCTTGTCATTGGCCCGGGCTCGAGCCTGCATGATCTGAGAAGCTCGTAGCTCGTCGCGGCGGTGAATCACCGTGACTTTGCTGGCGAATTTAGTCAGGAATACAGCCTCTTCCATAGCGCTGTCACCACCCCCTACAACGACGATCTCCTGGTCTTTGAAGAAGAAGCCGTCGCAGGTGGCACAGGCGGAGACTCCATACCCCATGAGGTTCATTTCCGAGTCCAGTCCGATCTGCATGGCACTGGCGCCGGTGGCGATGATCAGGGTATCTGCCAGATAGAGCTCCTCGTCGGTTCGAACTTCGAAGGGACGCGTCTGCAGGTCGACGGAGGTGACGGCCTCGAACTTGACACTGGCGCCAAAGCGTTTGGCCTGTGTCCGCATCCTGTCCATGAGCTCCGGGCCGAGGATTCCGTCGGGAAAGCCCGGGAAATTCTCAACGTCGGTGGTGATGGTCAGTTGCCCACCCGGTTGGTTGCCTTCGAGGACCAGCGGTTGCAAGCTGGCACGGGCCGCGTAGAGAGCGGCTGTGAGGCCAGCGGGGCCCGAGCCCATCACGAGTACCTTGAAGTGGTTGTCGCTTGGGGTGTCGCTGGTCGACATGGTTTCTCGGGTCTCCTCTGTACTCGCTGGGTGTCGATTCGACGACCGGAGGAAGCACCGGTCGGTTAGGGAAGAGTCAGTATAACAACCGTCGCGCCGCGGTGGAGAATGAGCTATGCTCGTCGCCGCAATCGGGAAAATGATGATCAGCCAAGAGAGTCGATCAGTGATCGACAGGTCCTTTGTACAAAGGGAGATGAACCGATGTTAGCTAGCGAGAAACTGTTGTCCGCAATGAACGAACAAGTCGGAAACGAGTTCGGTGCGTCGCTCCAGTATGTTTCGATCGCCGCCTATTTCGACCGGGAGGCGCTGAGCGGTCTGGCTCGGTTCTTCTATCGGCAGGCCGACGAAGAGCGGGATCACGCGATGAAATTCGTGCGCTACGTTGTCGATGCGGACGGGGCGCTCCAGATCCCTGCCATTCCGGCTCCGAAAGGTGAGTTTGCCAGCGCGGAGGAGGCGGTAAGGTTGGCGCTCGAATGGGAGCAAGAGGTGACCCGGCAGGTCTACGGCCTGGTGGACATCGCCAAGGAGGACTCGAACTACATCGCGGTCCGTTTCCTCGACTGGTTCGTCAACGAACAGTTCGAGGAGGTCAACACCATGGCAACCCTCCTACAGGTGGTGAAACGCGCTGGTGAGGATGGGCTGTTGCACGTCGAGGAGTTCCTGGCGCGCGAGGGGGGAGTGATTCCGCCCCCGGAGGGAGCAACGGAGTAGCCTATCGGTTCGAAGCAGGGACTCCTCAACTGGCCGGCATGACGAGGCTCTCGACGAGCTCCAATACGTTGGAGGCACCTCCGCGAGTGAGGTTGTCCATCACTGCCCAGAGCTGGTAGGAGCCAGGCCGATTCGGACTGGCTCGGAGGTCCGCCACCAGGATTTCCTCTCGAGCTGCCGCGTCGGTCGGGCTGGGAAGATCTCCGGCATCGGCCATTTCGATCCAGGGTTGTGCTTCCAGGCGGTCCCGGACCGTGTCCAATCCCGGGTCCTCTTCGAAGCTCACAAAGAGACTGCACGCCAAGCTGTGGAAGACTCCGGCTCGGACCACCTGCAAGGCCACGGCAGGCACGCCGCCCAAGATCTGCTCCAAGGGCTCGAGGTCGCTGGGGTCGGCGGAGGAGACCGGCAACAGGTTGAAGGCGATCTGCTTGCCGAAGACCTCGGTCGGTTTCTCGTCTCGCATGGCGACGATGGACCGGGTCTGCTGGAACAACTCGTCCAGCCCAGCCTGGTCCAGGGTCGAGGCTGGCACGAGGACTTGAGCGACGGCGAGTGAGGCCCTCAGCTCCTTCAGGGGTTTGAGGAGAGTGGCCAGGAGAATGACGACTGGCGACGGGCTGACGAGGACCGAGCCCGATAGCGCTGCAACAGAGTCCGATTCGAGACCGGCCACCGCCGGAATGCTATTGGGCCAGACGGTGGTCGGGTCGACAACCAACAAGATCGAATCTTCTGGCAATCCGGTCGGCTTCTGGCCCTGTTCCTTGCCTCCAGGAAGCAGCAGAGCCAAGCGAACGTCGTGCAGGGTCTCTTCGTCGCAAGCCTGGACCAGAGCCGCATTGCCTGCAAAGTCGGTCAGCGCGCCGACCTGTTCCGGATCGGTTGTCAGCAGCCGCACCTCGGACCAGAGTCCTTTTCTCTTGGCGAGCTCCTGCTTGATTTCGTCGCCGAGAAGCGAATGCGGGTTGAGGATGGCCAGCACAGTCACGGTCGGGTCTCCTTCAGCCTGGCGACCTCGGTTTCACCCTCGCGCAGGCGGTCACCTTCTCGAACCAGAATTTCGTAGTGGTCGGGCAGCATCAGATCGACCCGAGACCCGAATTTGATCAAGCCCATCAGGTCTCCTCGTTGAATCAGGTCGCCAGGTTGCAGTCGACAGACCACTCGTCGGGCGACCAGGCCGGCCACCTGTCGCACTCCGATGAGGTCGCCGTTCTCGCGCCGCAGAACGGTCAAGTGGTTTTCGTTGACGCTGCCTGCTTCCGGCTTGAAGGCGGCGACCTTGCGTCCGGGCGTGAAGCGGCTCTCGACAACCTCGCCGCTGACGGGAGCCCGCTGCACGTGGACGTCGAAGACGGACAAGAATGTGACAATCCGTTGGAGATCTCCGTCGTGGCCCGATAGAGCGGCACTTCGATCGAGTCGGAGAATGCGACCATTGCCCGGAGCCACGATGCTGTGCTCGCCGGCCTCGGTTCGCCTTCTGGGCACACGGAAGAACAGCAGCACCAGAATCGCGACTGCCCCGATGGCGAAGGCCCACTGTGTTTGACGGAAAGCAAGCAAGACCAGCGCCGCGATTCCGAGAGGAGCCACGAATGGGAGAGATTCCTTGGCGAATGTCATCAGGAGCCTTTGAATGGGTCGGAATGCGGGTGCGGTGATGTCTGCCGCAGGTGCCCGAGCAAGAGGGTCAGGAGGCCGGAGCTTCCTCGGTATTGTGTTGCCGCAGGATGGCAGCCATCTGGTCTTTGAGAAAGAGCTTCTGGCGCTTGATTTGCTTCTCCTCCAGTTCGTCCTTCTCGGAGAGCAGCGACTTCTGGTGCAGCTCGATGAGTTGATGCTCACAGTCCTGGTGTTTCTCGTGAAGGGAGCGGAATTCCTCGTTGTTGGTGAGCAATTCCTCCCTCAAGCTTTCATCTGTCTTAGCCATCCACAGTACCTCCTACCAGGATTGGGCCCATTTCTCGAGCTTCGAGGGAATGGGTGTTGGGTCGGTGTGGGAACACGGGGCTCTTGAAGTGTCGGGCTGGTCTCGAGTCGGTCGGGTGGACCTGTCCATGCAGCATCGACCTGCCAATAGGGCACGCAACAGAGATGGGATGGGTCCAGCGACAGACGTACAACAGTGCCCAAGCAGAATAGCACTGGCGGACTGGACGATCAAGACGATCTACCGACTGAGGGGGGGTGGTGCTGACAGGATTCGCTGCCAGGGGGTCGAGGGCTCTGGGCGCCTATATTCTGGTGTCATCCGGCGGGTGCGGCCGGTGGTGTCGCCGACAAAGCCTGCAGGTACAGAGGTCGGACCAGCCCCGAGGGGTCCCACTCCCGCTTACGCTCCTGGAGGATCGTTGCCGGGCCGGCAAGAGGAGGAGGCGCCAGGACCGGCGCTCTGAATGAAGACTTCTCGGAGGGCGAGAGAGCGCTCAAGCCAAAGCCGATCAGTAGATCGGCCCGTTCAGCGGCGAGCTCGCCAATCGAGACCGTCCGCGGTTCGTCGAGCGGTTCGGGAACGAGGTCGGCGCGAAAGGTCTGGACCAGCCAGCTCTGGCGAATCGACTCGACTGCAGCGATAACGACCAGGTCGCGCTCAGAACAGACGGAAGCGATGGTTTCGAAGGTGGTCAGGGTGGTGGCTGGAATCCCCAGCGCCTGATGAAGGCCGAGACAGGTCGCGAGCCCTACCCTCAGACCGGTGAAACTACCCGGGCCTCTGAGGGCCACGATGCCGCCCAACTCGCCGACGCTGGATCCGACTTCGGTGAGCAACGCATCGATCATCTGAACGAGGCCCTGCGAGGATCGCCCGCCTGGACTTCGCCTTTCGGCCAGACGCGTTCCTTGCTTGGCAAGGGCGACGCTGACCACGGGCGACCCGGTATCCACAGCCAGGGTGATTGGTGAATCGATGTCGGCCTGGTTCCCGGTCACGACTCGCTATACTGACGGATCATGTCGAGCTCAGTCCAGCTCACTCCCATGCTCCGCCAATACCTCGAGGTCAAGGCGGATCACGAAGATGCCATTCTGTTGTATCGGATGGGCGACTTCTACGAGATGTTCTTCGATGACGCAGAGCGGGCTGCTCCCATTTTGGAGGTCACTCTGACGGCTCGCAATCGGGGCAAGGAGAATGAAGCACCGATGTGCGGAGTTCCGCATCATGCCCTTCAGATGTACATGGGAAAGCTGCTTCGCGCCGGGTTGAAGGTGGCCATCTGTGATCAGGTCGAAGACCCTGCCAAGTCCAAGGGACTGGTCAAGCGGGAAGTGACTCGGGTGATCACGCCGGGCACGATCAGCGATCCGCAGCTTCTGGATAGAGCAGAGGCCAACTACTTGGCGAGCGTGGCATGGGACGATGCCGGTGGCGGCGGGGCGTTCTTGGATATCTCGACTGGAAGATTTCATGTCCGAAGATGGACCCGTCTGGAAGAGTCGATCGACGACCTGGCCTTGCTTCGTCCACAGGAGATCCTTCACCTGGCTTCCGGGATTCCTCAGGGCCTGGTCGATTGGGTGGATGCGGAAGGAATTTGTCGGACGCCTGAATCGGAGGAGGATTGGCCGCGCCCCGAGCGCGCGGCGGAGCTGGTTTGCCGGCAGATAGGAACATCCACTCTGAAGGGCTTCGGGCTGGAGGACCAGGAGCCGGCCGTTCAGGCCGCTGCTGCTGCCCTGCGATACGCGAGAGAAACCCAGCAGAGTGATCTTTCCCATGTGAGGGAGCTGCGTGTCAGCGAGGCCTCCGACCATCTCGTGCTGGATGCGACCACGGTGACGAATCTGGAGATCTTTCGGAACCTCCGGGATGGGCGCCACCGGGGGTCTCTTCTCGGTGTCCTGGATCACACCGTGTCTCCCCCGGGTGGGCGACTGATTCGTCATTGGCTGAGGCGGCCCTTGAGAGATCCGGGAGAGATCAACGAGCGTCTGCACGCGGTGGAGGAGCTGTTCGAGCGATCCGAGCTCCGAGCCGCGCTGAGAGGGTTGCTGGCCCTGGTCGGGGACCTGGAGCGTCTTGCTTCGAGGGCCGTACTGGAGACGTTGATGCCGCGCGAGGCAGCGACTCTTCGGTCGGGGCTGGACCGCCTGCCCGACATCCTGAGTGGACTGTCCGATGTGGAGTCGGCCGAGCTGAAAACGATTGGTGGTACCGACGCGCTCGGAGAGCTGGCTGCCGAATTGACGCGTCTGGTCGAAGAAGACCCCCCTGCCTCCCTGAAGGAAGGAGGCGTGATCAGGGCCGGGGTGGACGAAGAGCTGGATCACCACCGCTCGCTGGTCCGAGACAGTCGACAGCACATCCTGGCACTGCAGGAGGCTGAGAGGCAGCGAACCGGCATTGCATCGCTGAAGATCCGCTACAACAGGGTCTTCGGGTACTACCTGGAAGTGACGAAGGCCAACCAGCACCTGGTTCCGGAGGACTACATCCGGAAACAGACGCTAGTCAACGCAGAGCGGTATGTGACTTCGGAGCTGAAGGATCTGGAAGAGCGGATTCTCGCCGCGGAAGAAGAACAGCTTCGCTTGGAGGACGAGCACTTCAGAAGAGTCCGTAACCTGATTGCTGCGGAGTCCCCCCGTTTGTTGGCGGCAGCTGAAGCGGTCGCCAAGCTGGATGTGCTGACGACCTTTGCCGAGGTCGCGGCCAGGAATCGATATTCGAGGCCCGAAGTGAGCGCAAGCGGCGGTCCGATTCGCATCTCCGAGGGTAGGCATCCGGTGGTCGAGAAGCTTGGGGGTGAGCCCTTTGTCCCGAACGACACCGAGCTCGACAGCGAGACGGCACAGATCGTGATCCTCACCGGACCCAACATGGGCGGCAAGTCGACCTATCTGCGTCAGACTGCACTGATTGTGCTGATGGCTCAGGCAGGCAGCTTCGTGCCGGCCGAGGCTGCCTCGATCGGTACTGTGGACCGGATCTTCACCCGGGTGGGGGCATCCGATGACCTGACCCGAGGCGAGTCCACGTTCATGGTGGAGATGATCGAAACTGCCAAGATTCTGCATCAGGCGACCGTCAGCAGTCTGGTGATTCTCGACGAGGTCGGAAGGGGCACCGCCACCTTCGACGGTCTTTCCCTGGCCTGGGCCATCGTCGAGCATCTGCATGAGCACTCTCGACCGAAGACCATCTTCGCGACGCACTATCATGAGCTCACGGAGCTTGCCACGATGCTCCCCAGCGTGGTCAATCGAACGATGGCCGTCCGGGAGTGGGAAGACAAGATCGTCTTCCTCCGGCGGGTGAAGCCCGGTAGCTCTGACAAGTCGTACGGCCTGCATGTCGCCAGGCTGGCTGGGATACCGACAACCGTCATCGACCGTGCCTCTCAGGTGCTCCAGAATCTGGAGGCCTACGAGTACGATCTGAGCGGCAAGCCTCGCCTGGCCAAGGGCGTGGATGCTGGTGAGGGGCAGGCAGATCAGCTGATGCTGTTCGCGCCCGCTGAGGAGGTAGTCGCCTCAATCTTGAAGGACGTAGACCTCGAGCGCCTCTCACCCCTGGCGGCACTCAACCTGCTGCACTCCCTGAAAGCCAGGGTGGACGATTAGCACGCATTACTTCTGAGCCCCACGGCATCGAGTGGGCCGCAATCTACTCGCGGGGTCAGAAGCAACGCGGTCCAGGTGCCTCAGAACGGGATGTCGTCGTCTTCGGGCTGGGCCTGGAGGTCGCCGGGCGATTCCGGGCTCGAAGCCGGGCTCTGAGAACCGCCGTCGTACCCGCCACGGGCTCCCAACATCTGGAAGTTCTGGCAGATCACCTCTGTGCGGTATTTCTTTTCGCCGCTCTGTTTATCATCCCAGGAGCGGGTCTGGAGCCGTCCCTCGACATAGATCTGCTTGCCCTTGGTGAGGTACTGACCGGCAACTTCGGCTTGACGCCCCCAACACACGATGTTGTGCCACTCGGTCTCCTCTTGACGATTGCCGCTCTGGTCTTTCCATTTGCGATTCGTTGCGAGACTGAAAGAGGCCACGGGCTGGCCCGAGGGGGTCGATCGAACCTCAGGGTCGCGTCCGAGGTTGCCTACCAGGATTACTTTGTTGACCATTCGCTTGTCTCTCCTTGTCTGTGTTGAGGTCCGCTATCATAGCGCTTTCGTCGCCGCGATTTCTGGCCGAGGCTCGAATAGGGCCGTCGGTCTCAGGGGAACGGCCCGGTCTTAAAGGACGTGATCGATGCGCCTGATCTTGCAACGAGTCAGCTCGGCCTCCGTACGGGTCGAAGGTGAGACCATCGCCAGCATCGGGGTGGGAATTCTGGTTCTGGTGGGCGTGGAGAAGGGGGATGGGGCGAAGCAGGTCACCAGGGCGGCAGACAAGTTGCTCCATTTGAGGATCTTCGAGGACGATGAAGGCCGAATGAACCGAGACCTCCTGCAGGCAGGAGGCTCGCTCCTCGTCGTCTCTCAATTCACGCTAGCGGGAAGTCTGGCCAAAGGGCGGCGACCCTCCTTCGGCACCGCCGAGGTGCCCGAAAGGGCCGAGCCCTTGATCCATCGACTCGTGGAGGAGCTTCGTCGACACGGCGCATCGGTGGAGACCGGCCGATTCCGCTCGAAGATGGAGGTGCGCCTGGTCAACGATGGTCCGGTGACCTTCATCCTGGACCTCGAGCCGGAGAAGCAGCGGCCGGCCTGAACCTCTCTCACCTTCAGAAGCGACCGGGTCTTCAGGGGAGTATCGGTACCAGGTCGAGCGGTACTGGCATGAACGTCAAGAACAGAATCAGGAGACAGACGAATGCCACGAGTTGCCGTTTCCCATCCAGACCCTGTCGGCTCACCAACACACGGGGATGGCGAGGTCCGATGACCAGCAGGACCACACACCAGACCAACCAGCCTAGCCAGAAGTAAGCCATCAGGGCC
>JAUWSP010000373.1 GCA_030610025.1 Acidobacteriota bacterium
CGGCGACTCGGTCTTCGAGATGTCGACATTCCCGGGTGTCGTCGGCGGGCCGCTCGCCGGACGCATTCTCACCTCGGTAGACATCCAGCCGATCTCCGGCTTCGACCTGACACTGAGCTCGATTCATCGAGTCACGACCGGCAGCGGAAAGAACCGCAGCACGAGTGAGCGGGTCCAGTGGCAGGAGACCCAGCACATCGATCGGGAGGCGCTCGACTACGACCCGACCCGGTCGTCCATCCCCGTGGCCTTCAACATTCCCTACGAGGCCGAACCGACCGAGGAGCGCAGCGGTGATGATGAAACCTTGTGGCGACTGGAGGTCGCCGCTGAGACGGCCGGTATCGACTACTCTGCCCAGTTCGAGCTGCCGGTCTTTCGTACTGCCGACAGCCGGGCCGAAATCCCGGCGGAGGAGAGCCCCTGGCCGGCAGAAGAGCCACACGAGAAGGTCCTGGTCGATCTGGATCAAGAGAGAATCGGCAAAGACTGGCTTTCCGAAGGTGGCCATGCGCTGACCTTCGCAGCCGCCCGACACAAGGGTGCGGCCTGGGGACTGACACTGTTTACCCTCCTCTGGACAGGCTTCACAGCGCTGCTGATCCACCTGAATGCGGGGCTCTTCTTCCCAATCATCTGGGGTCTGTTCAATCTGCTGCTCCTATTCGGGGTGCTCGACCTGTGGCTCGAGAGCCGGCGCGTGGAATGCCGGCCCGAAGAGTTGGTGCTCTCAGGGGGAATCCTCGGACTGGGCAAGACCCGCCACATCCCCCGCTCGACGATTACGGGAATCAAACCGGTCCGTGGAATGCAGTCCGGTAAGAAACTCTACTACCGCGTCATGGTGGAGACCACGGACGGGAAGAGCCACCTTGCGGCCACCAAGCTGGGGAATCTCTCAGTGGCCCAGCGGGTGATCGAAGAGATGTCGCTGACATAATGGCGGCGATGTCCAAAACGACCAGCACTACAAAGAGCTTGGAGGCGATCGACGCCAGCCTGGGTGAGCTGATTGACCTGGCGGGTCGACCCGAGACGATGTCCCAGCAGTCGGACTCCGTCTCGGGATGGAGTGTCGGAGAGCAGGTCGAGCACCTGACTCTCAGCGACGAGATCACTTTGGATGGGCTCTCGAAGCTTCTGGCCGACCCAGAGGGCGGCAAGCCGGGCCGGCCCGATCTTGTGGGCCGCACTTGTCTGTGGATTGGATACATCCCCCGTGGACGGGGCAAGGCACCGAAGGCAGTGGTGCCGCAAGGGATTCCGAGTCAGGAGATTCACGACAGACTGATGGCCGTCCGCCAGGGATTCACCGAGCTTGAGGCTTCGGTCGAGCCGCTCTCGAGCTCGACCGCCACTGTGCCTCACCCAGTCTTCGGGCGACTGGATGCTTGCCAGTGGCTCCGCTTCACGAAGATCCACCACCACCATCACCAGAAGATCATGCGGGACATCGCCCGTGCTCAGAGAGCCTGATGAATCGCGGGTATCGCCAACGGAGGAGTAACCATGGAAATCACGCTCGGTAACGTCATCGGTTGGCTGGTCGCTGGGATCTTGGCTGGATCTTTGGCCGGCACCCTGGTCAAGCGTAGCCGCGAAGGCTTCGGCAAACTCGGCAACCTGGTGATCGGTCTCTTGGGCGGGCTAATCGGCGGCTCTCTGTTCCAGATCTTCAACATCTCGCTCGGTCTCGAGAACATCGCCGTCAGCCTCCAGGATCTGGTAGCGGCCTTTGTCGGCTCACTCATCTTCCTGACCATCGTCTGGGCCATCCGCAAGCGCTCACAGAAACAGCTGTAGAGGCGTAGGGGGTGGAGCGGCCGCGCTTTGCGCCAGCCGGCCTACTAGGGCTTGGGTTCTGGGTCCTGAACAGGCGGCCATTTTCTTGTGGAGGCCCGTCCGGGTGGTCCGCAGGCGGACGGCGACGGCTACTCAGACTATGACGGACAGGCCGCCGCCTCGTCTCATCATCGCGCCTCATTGGTTGTGCACTTTGATGGTCCTTGCGCCGCGCTCGACTCGGCGCCCCCTGTCGAACCACCCGAACGAACCTCTGGCACCGTTGAAGACAGTAGGGGCTTAAGGGCCTGGGGGGCGAGCCAGCGATCCGATTCTTGATGTGTCTCGAAGGAGGTAGATCGGGCCATGGGTCTCCCTCGTCGGAGGGGCATGGTCGGGTGAGGCCGCAGACGGGGGAGATCCCTGGTCCGATCGGCCGTCTCAACCCTCAAGCCCCCAAAGGCCGGCCGGCGGTGACCCAGGTGCCACAACCTTCTAGGTCTTGGACCATCTTCTGGACGTTGGGATCTTGCGGCACCAGGGCCTGGAGCTTGCGGGCGTATTCCAGGGCGATGGCCAGATCGCCGCTCGAGCGGTGGATCGACACCAGGCCGACGAGAAGCTCCCTGTCGGTCGGATGTCTCCGATGGGCGGTCTCGAGTACTTCCAGGCCTCGCTCGGCCTCTCCCGAGTTCAGAAGCGCTACGCCGTAGACATACGAGTAGCGCGCTGACCCTGGCATCGCCTCGGCCGCCTTCCCGAGCTCCTCCAGTGCCTCGACGGGACGCTGAAGCCGCACGAGGCTCAGTCCCAGAGCATGGCGAAGGTCGCCGCTGTCGGGGTAGAGGTCCACTGCCCTGCGAAGCACCCTCTCGCCATCCATATCGCGACCCTGCATCCGGTAGAGGTCCGCGAGGTTGATGTAGGTGGTTGGAAGTAGAGGATTCAGCTCGAGAGCTTTCAAGTACGCCGCTTCCGACTTGTCGAGCTCACCACCCATCGAATACATCCAGGCCAAGCTCAGGTGGGTCTCGGCGCGGTCAGCGTTGAAGCTCAACGATTCCCGATACTCGGCAAGGGTGTTCTGGAGAGCCGTTTGCTGAGGAGATGAGAACAGCTCGCGCGGCACCGTGGCGAGCCGACTCGCCGCTTCGAACCTGACGGCCCGTACCGGATCGTGGAGCAGTGGATAAGCCAGAGAGAGCCTTGACGAATCGTCCAGGGCTTCAGTCGCACTCACAGCCGCCATTCTGATCATTGGCTCCGAGTCACCCAACGCTCGCTCGATGGCCGGCAGGCTATCGACGGTCAGGTACACCGGCAGCAGGGTCAGCGCCGTCGCTCGGGCGATGGCGGGCGCCTCCTCATTCTCGATCAACTCGACCAGCGCCTGCTCCGCTCCGAGCAGTCCCGCTCGCCCGGCGTGAAGAGCCTCACCGTAGTGCTGTTCTTGCCGGCGTTCGGCGCCGTACCACTTCACGATCCAATCCATGGACCATTGCAGGCTCTTGTCGCTGTGACAGTCGTTGCAGGCGTTCGGAGATCCGAGCTTCAGGGACAGATCCGGCCGGGGAATCCGCAAGCTGTGATCGTGGCGGGGATCCACGACCATGTAGTTCTTCGGCGGCATGTGGCAATCGACGCAGAAGGCGCCCTTCGTATCGGGTTTGTGAAAGTGATGCTCCTGGGTGGCGAACTTCGTCCGCGAGTGGCAACGCACACAGACCGAATCGCCGGGAAAGTGCATCTCCAGGCTATGGGGATCATGGCAATCACTACAGGTCACACCCTTCTGGAACATCTTGCTCTGCAGGAAAGAGCCGTGAACGTAGACCTCCTCCTCGATCTGGCCGTCGGCGTGGTAGAGCCCCTCCTCCAGAAGAGCCAGCCGATGGGTGTCGAGAAGCGGCTGCCCGAACTCGTACTCCTCCCAGATCAATCCGCGCCGCGAATGGCATCGCGCACAAGTCTCCATTTCCCACGTCTCGAACGGGGGCGCCAAGCGTGTACCGCTTCCCGTTTCGGGGCTTACGATCCAGGTACCCCTGGCCGGATCCTCGAGCCTCACCACCAGGCCCATGTGCCCGTTGTCGTAGGGAGGCTTCATTCGCAAGGCGACCGCGTCAGCCCATTCCACATGGAGTGAGCCCGGCCCGTGGCAGGCCTCACAAGCAAC
>JAUWSP010000218.1 GCA_030610025.1 Acidobacteriota bacterium
ACATCGTGGGCCGCTACAACATGACTCGAAAGCTCTGGCCGGCTGCTATTCACCGGTTCGACGGTTTGCTGGAGCAGTATCCGGACTACCTCGAGCTAGACAAGGTGTTGCACTCCAAGGGTTCAGCACAGCTGCGCTGGAAGAAGTGCGAGGAAGCGGATCAGACTTTCGCACAGCTGCGGTCCGAGTACCCGGAGAGCAAGTTTGTCGGACACGTACCCAAGAAAAGGAAGGACTGTGAATGAGCCGCAGAACTAGCTGGTGGACGATTGTCGGTGTTGTTTTCATGGGTGCCTGCTCGTCTTTCAGTGGCTCTCAACCCGACCCCGCAGTCCAGAGCGATGTCGAGCAGATGAAGCAGCGAATTCTCGACCTTCAGGAAAAATCTGCCATGACCGAGGTGGAGCTGGAGCGCCTACGACAACAGGTGGCCAGGCTGGAGGCTCGGGCCCGGATAGCGATAGAAGAGCCTGTCGTGGAGGTCGTCGTAGCCGAGCCGGCCTTGGAGCGGCTCGCGGCCGACGCTGCCTGGCAGGCGGGGAACACCCGCCAGGAGGGCGTCCTGGAGGAATCCGATCTGCCGCTCGCGCAGGAATCGACCGTGATGCAGGAGCCGCCGGTTGGCCAGGCCGCGGTCACACCATCGGCCTCTGGTCGCAGCGGTACGGGTTCGCCGGCCCTTGAACCCGTGGTTCCGGCAGCACAGGCCCTCTACGATCGTGGGTACACGCTCTATCACCAGGGTCGATATCTGGACGCAGAAGCGAGCTTTCAGCGCTTTCTGCAGGCCTATCCGAAGACCGATCTGTCGGACAATGCGCAGTTCTGGATTGGCGAAAGTCGCTACTCGCGAGGCGATATGTCAGGAGCCCTGACGGCTTTTCGGGAGACTCTTCAGCAGTATCCGGACGGCAACAAGGTACCCGATGCTCTCGTCAAGGAGGGCGACTGTCTAGCTGGGATGGGCGACAGGGACGGGGCCAGGCGGAGCTACGATCAGGTCATTCGACGATTCCCGGGCTCGGCCGCAGCGGTGATGGCCAGCGAGCGAATCGCCGATCTCCAGTAGATTGGCGGTGGAGAGGGGCGGTGATTCCCTCGCTTCAGAAGGGCGTTTCAAGCCAGGGATCCGAGAATGCGGGCTTGCGGGGACTCCCAGACAAGGACGGCGGTGCTTGTGGATGGGTTCCTTGACAGGCCCCAAAATAGTGTGTACGTTCTGTTTTGGATCGTAACGGACTCATTCTAGTTGCTTTACGCGTTTGCAAGAGGAATTCCAAGGAGGTCCAGGTATGTCGCCAAGCCGCCTTATTTGCCTGGCTCTGTCGGTGCTGCTAATCACGGCTACCGGCTTGGTCGCGGATGAGACACCACCCAAGCCTCTTCACATGGTAGGGGATCATTGGACCGCTTGGGACCCGCCTACTTCGGTACCCGAAGGCACCGAGGTCTACATCGTGCAGCGTGGAGATACGCTCTGGGATCTCGCCAGTCAGTTCTATGGGGATCCCTATCTGTGGCCGCAGCTCTGGGAGCGCAACAACTACATCCTGGACGCGCACTGGATCTATCCCGGTGATCCGTTGGTCGTCGGTATGGAAGTGACACCGGTGGGAGAGGCCCTTTCCCCAGGCGACGCCGACACTGCAACGATGGAGCCCGATGTTGACGGCCTGGGCCTCGACACCACGGCCGCACCACCGATGCAGTTGGGCAGTGAATCCGATATCTACTGCAGCGGTTTCATCGGCCCTACCGATCAGACTTTCGGCTTCGAGATCATCGGCTCCGAGTACTCGGGATCGTCCTATGACGACCCTCTGAGGGCAGGGTATGGCACCCAGAGTGGCTACATCATGGACCTGAGCCTCGGCGACATCGTCTATATCAGCGGGGGCCGAGAGGCCGGCCTGATGCCCGGCAGCGTCTTTACGGTCGTCGAGGCGAAAGGCATCGTCAAGCATCCCGTCGGAAAGAGGACTCTAGGGGAGCACTACCGCTACAACGGTCGGGTTCGGATCCTGTCGACGCAGGACACCACCGCAATCGCTGAGATTTCGCACTCTTGTCACCCCATTTCGGTGGGTGCTTCTCTGATGCCCTTTACTCCGGAGCCAGTACCTCTCGCTCGGTATTCGGGAATGATCGGTCTCAATGATCCGGTCAGCGAGGAGGCCCTGGTTGACGCGCCGATGATCGTGTTGTCCGATGCCGGCGTGCTATCCCTCGGCCAGGGACACGTTGTCTATATCGATCGTGGGACCGAGGATGTCTATCCTGGGGACCTGTTCACCATCTACCGTCCGACTCCGTCGGAGATTCCGCCGTTGATGATTGGGGAGTTGGCGGTGCTGTCCGTTGGAGAGACCACGGCGCTAGCCAAGATCCTGGACTCCCGTCAGGTGGTGCATGTGGGCGATCGGCTCTTTCCGAGAGCCGACTGAGACTGCGACGACAACGAGAGCCGCAAGAAAGATAGCGCAAAACCCGTCTTGATCTGACCCCGTGCTGTGGTACTCTGAGCGTTCCTCAGAAGACGCGGGGTCGGTGTGGTGACGAAGCAGAATCTAAACGGGCGCCTCTTTCAGCTGGTCGATGAATTGGTTCGTCGGGGTGTGACCCTCGATCAGGCCAAGCGCGAATTCGAGAAGCAATACATCGTCGCCATGCTGCGCACCAACGAGGGCAATCTGACCCGTACGGCCAAGTACATGGGAGTCCACCGGAACACCCTGCGCAACAAAGTCTGCGACCTGGGCATCGTCGCCGGTGACTACGTTGCTCCCACCTCGAGCCGCCGCCGCCGTTCTCAGCGGCACTGAAGTCTTCTCGACAGACGTCTCGATTCGTATCGGCAGGTCCGGTCTGTGGACCCGTGGAGGGTCTGCCAACTTGGCGGTTCAGCCGCGCCAATCTGCCACTTGCAGGAGGGCAGTCGAGGCCCTTTTGGGTCGAGTCCGGAACCAGAGAGAAGTTAAGTAATCATTGGTGACCTGGGGTCTTGATCGGTCCTGTGGCACAGGGTTTGCTAAACTAGGCAGGGTCGAGGGTGCAGACAGGCACCGGGCGGTGTCGCAGGCAGCACAGCGATCGATCGCCAGACACCCCAAAGAACCAATAGACCAGATTCTCGTAGAGCCCGAAACACTCTGGATTCAGAGTCAGTGCAGAGCACTAGCCAATGTCCTACCAAGCAATAGAGCCCACCGCGAAGAAGTTCTTCAAGCGCAGTCGCACGCTGCGTGTGTTGATCGCGACAGCTCTGTTCTTGGTGGTGTCGTTCAATTCTCCGCCGACTCTGCCTTCCGTACCAGACCCCGGGCCCGAGCCCCCGAGCCCAGAGGAGATCTACCTGCTCGAGGAGGTTGCCGAGTGGGTGTTGGGCAAGCCCCTGTCCGAGGAGTTCAGCGCCTTCAGCGAGGCGGATGTCGTGGCTGCAGTTCGTTCCCGGCCGCGGAGCTTCGAGCTGTTCAGGAAGTACGGCGGGGCTTCATCACGATGGGACCTGGTCCAGAGCCTGCCGTACGGCGATCTGATTCGCTCGACAGCTCAGCGCTATCAGGTGGACAGCCTGCTGCTGGCCTCGATGGTGGAGGCCGAGTCGGGATTCAATCCGTACGCCATGTCGCCTCAGGGCGCGCTCGGACTGATGCAGATCATGCCCGAGACAGCCAACCCCTATTCGGTGGACGACCTGCTCGAGCCGGCCGTCAACATCGACCTCGGGGCCCGCTATCTGGCGAAGCTGCTGAGGGAATTCGACGGAGATGTGGCTCTCGCACTTGCCGGCTACAACTCCGGTCCCGGAAACGTCAGACGGTTCGGCGGCATGCCGCCATTTCGAGAGACGCGGGACTATGTCGATCGCGTGCTGAGCCGCTACGTAGACCACCACCGAGACATCTGGCAGTCATCAGGCGACCAGGACTTCCTGTTCTGACAGGCGGAATCTGGAGAGGGTCTAGAGGAGGGGTCCCCCCCCTTCGGGGAGTCCTTCTACTGGGGTTCCTTGTCCGAAGCGCTGGCTGCGTCTGCGTCTGCCTGATCGTTGGATTCGTTGTTGCTCTTCAGGCCACTCTTGAAGTTGCGAATCCCCTCGCCAAGACCTTTCCCGAGCTGCGGGAGCTTCGAGGCTCCAAAGATGATGACTACGATCAGTAAGATGACGAGCAACTCTTGGATTCCTGGCATCAGGCTCTCTCTCCTCTGAGAATACGGCCCGCAACCTTTTCGGGCGGTTGAAGTCTAGCAGATTCCCTTCTTCGGGCCGTTCTGCCGAATCGAGCCGGTTTATCCTGGGGAGGGCCTGGTCGAAGAGCCCTGTCAGCAGCCCAGAGTGGGCTCCCAGAGCCTGGCGAGGATGTCAGTGAGTCCTTCCCCTTCGGGGACTCTCTGCAGGTGATACAGCGCTCTTGCCAGCGTCTGGGGAATCAGCGGGAGTCGGTTTGGATTGCCCCGTCGAGCAAAGGCCTCGAAGGTCCCGACGACCTTGATCGTCCTCTGCACGGCCGCTCGGTGGTAGGCGAGCATTCCGGCATCGTCAGGGATACAAGTGGCCAGCAGGGCGCTTTCCATCTCCGGTGGCGGAAAAAGACTGTCGTTGAGGAGAGAGGCGAGGTCGTAGAAGGGCGGTCCCACACGTAGGTCCTGATGGTCGAGAACTCCGAGCATCGGAGGTGTGGCAAGAGGGACCAGATTGCGAGCCATGAAGTCCCGGTGACAGACAACCTGGGGTTCGCTGGACAACCGTTCACAGATCTCCTCCAGTGCCCGCCAGAAGGAGCGCTCCAGGTCAGAGTCGCCAGTCAACTGTCGAGGTTTCAGGAAGATCTCCCAGGTCTGCCGGACCTCGGCGACCAGAAGATCCCGATCGAGAGCAGGGTTCAAATCCCGTACCGATTCCAATGGCAGGCTTCGAATGCGATGCCAGAGAGCAATCGATTCCTCGAAGTAGGGCGCCAGGGAATCCCAGGATTCACCCTGTCGATCGTAGAGCGTCACTGTCCCGAGATCCTCGAGCAACATGAAGCCTGCGACACAGTTCGATCCCAGAATGGCGGGCACCGGAACCGACGCGCTCTGGAGGAGCCCTGCGGTGGCAATGAAGCGAGTGCAGGCGTCCCGAATCTGGGACGGATAGCAGGCCAGGATTGCCGTTTCCTCTTCGCCCAGATCGAGCCGGTAGTACTTCCGTGGTGACACATCTCCAGCCAGGCTTTCGGCGCCTTGTACTTCGGATCCCAGCGAGGTGAGCCAGGGAGTCAAGACGGTTGGATCGGGCAGTTGATCAGGAAAGACCATGGGTGGCAGTTGGCAAGGGCGGTGAAAGCTCTGACTGCGGGGTTCCAGCATCGGGCCTTTTACGACCGGCAACGGCTCGGCAGGAGACTCGCGCCAGACGGTAGCATACCCGTCGGGATCCTGATTGACAGGGGTAGAGGGGCAGTGGATAATCCAGCCAGGATTCGGAGCGGGAAAAGGCAGGCGGATGGTACGGAGCTCTTAGAGTGGATGCCAAAC
>JAUWSP010000418.1 GCA_030610025.1 Acidobacteriota bacterium
CGCCATTGACCTGCATCGCGTCGCACAATCGCGATGTCGCGGACCTCATCCTGGCTTCGGTCTCGAAATACAACCAACGGCTCTCCGTCGACAAGAGTCGCCGTAGTGGCACAACAGTCACAAACCCGCTCATCCAGAACCTCGGACGGCAGAACCTCCTCTCGAACCACCGTCGTCCTCAGGCTCATGGGACCACCCTCGAGCATCGCTCGGCCATCGAGCCAGAAAGCCCGTACCGCATCGGCCTCCAAAACCCAGGAGACAAAGCCGTGCTCCGTCGGAGTCGTGTCGTCGTTGAGCCGACCCAACGGTTGCCAGGTCTTACCCTGGTCTGTGGAGCGTGCCAGGAAGATCGAGTAGGCGTAGGTATCCTCGCCGGTCTTGGCCAGCCAGTGAGCCACGAGGCTACCGTCGTTCGCTTCGATCAAAGCCGGAATGTCGGCCCAATTGGCGAAGAAACCCCCACCCTCGGCAACCGTCGTGGGCGCCAGCCACTCACCCTCGACCAGCCGAGAGAATCGCAACCGATGGCCCGAGCTCTCGGCTCCGGACTCGCTCTTCTCCAGCCACGTCGCCGCTAGACGGCCACCCACGACGGCCAGATTGGGAGCCAGGGAATCACCCATGGCGGGCGGATCGGCCGCTCGCCACCGCAGTTCGGCCTCTTCCTGGGCTCCGGCAGGCTCTGGAAGGTCTCGAGACGAGCCGCCGTCAGGCGAGCAGGCGGGAAGCCAGACCGCCAACGCTACGACGGCAGCCATGACCGGCCACAATGCGGCACCAGCGGAGCTCTTCAGTCCACCGCCTCCGGATTGGACGAGCTCTCTTCCACTTCGACCTCGGCCATGCCCGGGACCTCTTCCAGGCCCGCCATGACAACGGTGCCACAGGCCAGCCGAGCCCCGGCTGCCCCGGTGGGCTGAGATTCGAGATCATCCTCTCCCTCGTGCAGAATCACGGCCCGGCCGATGACCGTATTCTCGGCGCCGGGCTCGACCGTCAGCATGTTGGTCAGCAGCTCGAGGCGGCCCGTGCCATCTTCCTCGACGAAGATATTGCCGAAGTCACCGGCGTGCCGAATGGCGTCGTCCGGGCCGCCGTGCGGGTCCCCGGTGGGATTGAAATGACCGCCCGTCGAGGTGAAGTCCGCGGCGCTACAATCGCCCTTCTCATGCAGGTGGAACCCGTGAAGACCCGGAGAGACTCCGGCGATATTGGCTACGACGACCACCCCTTCTCCGGTCTGGATAAACGACACTTTGCCCGAGACCTCAGCGTCGGCGCGAGATGTCAAGATCGCTACGGCTTCCTGCGCCTCCTCCACGACCTCGACTACCTGGGCAGCGGGTGCTGAGGATACTTCGGGTGCCGGCGAGTCCGCCTTGGAGCCACAGGCCATCGCACCGATGAGCAAAACGACTGCGAGCAAAGAAAGTGAGAGCTTGGACATGGTGTCTCCTTCCGAAATCCATCACTGTTTCAGGAAACCAAGATTCTAGCGGATACGGCGACAAGGCGTTGCCGATCTGGGGCCAAACCGAGCTCTCGGCGGCACTCTCTGCTGTGCTAGCCTTCCCGCCAACCCACGACCTGGTGGGTGATACCGCGTCTCGAGATTCTGGAGGGATTCAATGCGCGACAAGCTCCTGGCCATGATCGTCGGACTGCTGCTGTCCACAGTGGTATCAGCGGCTCCGCCCACACCCGACGAGTTTCTGGGGCATCCGGTTGGAGCCGAGCGCAAGCTCGCCTCCTATGCCCAGGTCCTCTCCTACCTGCGACAGGTGGCGGCTGCTTCCGACAGGGTCTCCATCGATGAGCAGGGAGAATCGACGCTGGGCAACGAGATGGTGGCGGTGGTTCTCACCTCGGAAGCCAACCAGCGAAACCTCGACCGTTATCGAGAGATCGCGGGCCGACTGGCGAACGCCGATCAGCTGACCGCAGACGAGGCCGCGCTCCTGATCGATGAAGGCAAGGCCATCGCACTCGTCACCTGCACCATCCACTCGACAGAGGTGGGCTGTACCCAGATGGCGATGGAATTCGTTCATGATTTCGCCACCACTGTCGATCCCGAGAAGCTGGCCTGGATGGACGAGATGATCGTCCTTCTGATGCCCTCGATCAATCCGGATGGCCAGGTGATGGTCGTCGATTGGTACAACGAGCACCTCGGCACCGAGTTCGAAGGCGGCCAGATGCCCTGGCTCTACCACCACTACGTCGGCCACGACAACAACCGGGACTTCTACATGCTGACCCAGAAGGAGTCTCGAATCGTCAACCAGGTCCTCTACCACCGGTGGTTCCCCCAGGTCTTCCTGGACGAGCACCAGATGGGCTCCACGGGGCCTCGCATGTTCGTCCCCCCGCAGACCGATCCGCTGGATCCCGAAATCCACTCCCTGATTTTTCGCCAAGCCGACTTGATCGGCACCAACATGAGCTTTCGCCTCGAGGAGGAGGGTCACACCGGGGTCGGGCACAACATGATTTTCGACAGCTACTGGCCGGGAGGTACCCGCAATACCGCCTGGTGGAAGAACGTTACGGGCCTGCTGACCGAGGTGGCCAGCGTGCGCATCGCCACGCCGATCCAGGTCGATGCGAGCGAGCTCACCGGAGGGCGGAAGGGCTTGCCCGAATACACACGCAGAGCCAACTTTCCGTCTCCGTGGCCAGGTGGTGATTGGACCCTGAGAGACATCGTGGACTACGAACTGGTGGCCACGTGGGCCCTGGTGGAGACCGTAGCGGAGAACCGCACGGAGTTTCTGCGCAACTTCTACCGCATGGCTGACGAGGCAGCCGGCGCGGGCATGACCGATTCGCCCTCCGCCTGGATCGTCTCTCCCGACCAGCATGACCCGGTTGCGGCTGGCCGGATGGTGGAGCTGCTCTTGGAGCACGGCATCAGGGTCTACGCCTCCGATCGACCGTTGCAGCTGGGTATGACGATCTACCCGGCGGGAACCCACGTCATCCCTGCAGCCCAGCCCTATCGAGCCTTCTTGCTCACCATGCTTCGACCCCAGCGCTATCCAGAGGTGGTCCCCTACGAGGGTGGACCCATCTATCCGCCCTACGATGTGACCTCCTGGTCGCTGCCCATCGCGCTCGGCGTGGAGGTGGTCGAGACCGATCAATCCCTACCCGAGACGTTGAGACGGATCGAGGCACCCATCTGGCCAGAGGTGACCCTCGATGAGGGACCTGGCGGATACCTCATCCCCCATAGCTCGGACTAGGCTTTCAAAGCGCTCAAACGCCTGCTGCGCGACGGAAAGGAGATCTACTGGCTGCTGACGCCGCCTGATGGGGGGCAGGTCGGGGACATCTGGGTGCCCTCGGATGCGCTCTCCTCGAGCGAGGCGACGGCTCTGGCCGAAGAGCTGCACCTCCCGGTCCGCTCGCTCGAGTCCGTTCCCACCGGAGATCGCCTGCGTGTCCGCACCTCACGCATCGGGCTCTTCAAGCCGTGGGTGGCCAGCATGGACGAAGGCTGGACCCGGTGGATCCTGGAGCAGTACGAGTTCCCCTTCATCAATCTGAACAACCAGGACGTCAAGGAGGGCTCCTTCCGGGGCGCCGTGGACGTGCTCCTGTTCCCTGACGTCGGATCCTCGATCATCACGAA
>JAUWSP010000340.1 GCA_030610025.1 Acidobacteriota bacterium
CCCGATGGTCCCTCCGGTCGCCAGAAAAGGGGAATCTCGATGCGTCATATCGCTTGGATTGTTGGTCTTGGAGCTCTGGTAACGATGGCAGCAATGCGGCCTGCCGAGGCCAGCGAAGGCGCTCATTGGACCTACGAAGGCGAGGAGGGGCCGGAGCACTGGGGCGAGCTGTCGGCGGAGTTCGACATGTGCTCCAAAGGCAGGAACCAGTCGCCGATCGATCTCGTCGCCCATCTAAGCCCCGAGCTGCCCGAATTGATCTTCGAGTACACCAAGCCCGGTAATCTGGACGAGATCAACACCGGGCACGCCATACAAGAGACCGTCAATCCCGGCAACTACATCGTCTTCTACGATCAGCGGTTCGAGCTCAAGCAGTTTCATTTTCACAGCCCGAGCGAGCACCTGGTCGACGGCGAGGCCTTCCCGATGGAGGTGCATTTCGTTCATCAGGACCAGAAAGGCAACTATGCCGTCGTCGGCGTGCTCTTCCAGGAGGGTGAGACCAACGAGCTCTTGAACCAACTGCCGTCATTCAAGGCCGCACGCGGGGAGGATCCACACGGAGACCCCGTGGACTTCAACGATCTGATTACCGATCGGACGAACTACTTCCTCTACAACGGTTCGTTGACCACTCCTCCCTGTACGGAGGGCGTACAGTGGATCCTCCTCAAGCAGCCGGTCATCGTTTCACCCGAACAGATCCAGCACTACCATGACCTATTGGGCTTCGACAACAATCGCCCCATCCAGCCCCACAATTCGAGGCTCATCCTCGACTGACAAGAGCCCTATTTTAGAGAATCGGTGCCGTCAGCCTGGCGGCCTTCGCTGCGAACCGAAACCAGAAAGGCTGCTCGCGGAACTCGCCCGGACGCATCTTGCGCGATTGGGCGAAGTCCTCCTCGAGCATCGCGGCCACCTGGCTGGCGAATGGCGGATCCACCGCTAGGGCCGAGACCTCGAAGTTCAAGCGTAGAGAGCGGTTGTCGAGGTTGGTGGTACCCACCACGGCAATGTGGTCATCGACGAGCACGACCTTCTGGTGCAGGAAGCCGCCGGTGTAGCGATAGAAACCGATACCGGTGTTGGCGAGCTCATCCACGAAGGTGAAGGCGGCGAGATGGACCAGTATGTGGTCGGGCTCGTCGGGTATCAGGATCCGTACATCGACCCCCCTCAGGTCGGCCAACTCGAGGGCTTTCAGCACCCCCTCGTCGGGCACGAAGTAGGGACTGGCAATCCACACCCGCTCCAGGGCACTCGAGATGGCCTGGATGAACATCAGGGAGGCTGTCTCGCGCGCATCGGCAGGTGAAGTGGGAATCACCAGCATCTTTCGGTCTCCGGTCGCCGAGGGGTCGGGACGCCAATCGAGCTCAGGAGTGGTCCTGGTCGCCCAGAACCAATCTTCGACAAAGGAGAGCTGAGCGCCGATGACCGCGGGCCCCTCCATGCGCACGTGGGTGTCTCGCCAGTGCCCGAATTTCGGATCCCGTCCCAGGTACTCGTCGCCAACGTTGTGCCCCCCGACCCAGGCGGCGCTTCCATCCACCACCACAATCTTGCGATGGTTGCGAAAATTGAGCTGGAAGCGGTTGCGACGCCCCTGGGTCGTGTTGAAAGCGGAGACCTCGATCCCGGCCTCTCGCAGCTCCTTGCGGTAGCTGCGAGACAGCTTGCTGCTGCCGATCTCGTCGTAGAGAAAGAAGACCCGCACCCCCTCAGCGGCTTTGCGGATCAAGAGATCCTTGATCTGAGTGCCGATCTCGTCGTCCTTGATGATGTAGAACTGAAAGAGCACATAGTCCCTTGCTCCCTCGATGCCCTGGAGAATGCTCTTGAACGTGGCGTCGCCATCGATGAGCAGCTCGACGTCGTTGCCCATGGTGAAGGGCATGTCGGTACGCGTGTCGACCATCCTCAACCCTTGCGTGAGCTCCCCGTGGGGGATCAGGAACTCCTCGACATGAGTCACGGTCTCGGGTGCCACCCGGACCAATTCCTCGTCGACGAGCTGGCGGGCCGTGACATAGCCCTGGAACTTGTTGCGGCCGAGGACCCAGTAGGCGGGAACCGCAATGTAGGGGAATGTGTTGAGAGAAACGACCCAGGCGACGGCACCCTGAGCCGTCCTGGTGCTCATGATGGCGTGCACCGAGGAGATGGCGCCGAGAACGTGGAAGAGGATCAGGAGTGAGGCGACCAATCGGGTTCTCCTTCGACGCGGTGGATGGGATGACTCCTGTCCCCCGTCAGTGGTTTTCGATTTCTTGTCTGGCAAGAGTGATGCTCTCCGGTCGGGTTTCCGAGTCTGTCCCGCTCGTGGAGTCTAATGCAGGTCTACCCGAGGATCGGGTGGCATCCTGGGAACCGAGAAGTGGAACCTCGGGCCTTCTCGAGCTTGACCTTGCAGACGAGATCAGTGAGAGTCGTTTTGTAGGCTCTTCTGAAGTTACAAACAAGCATGAAAGGAGATTCTGAATGAGAAACAAGACATTCACCCTGGTTGCGGTAGCTCTGGTGGCCCTCTCCATGGCCACGATGGTCGCCGCCCAGGACAAGCCCAACATCGTCATCATCTGGGGCGACGACATCGGTCAGAGCGACATCAGCGCCTACACCATGGGTCTGATGGGCTTCCACACCCCGAACATCGACCGTGTCGCCGATGAGGGAATGATTTTCACCGACTACTACGCCGAGCAGAGTTGCACCGCGGGTCGCTCGGCCTTTATCACCGGCCAGAGCGTCTTTCGTACCGGCTTGAGCAAAGTCGGCATGCCGGGTGCCAAGGAGGGCATGCAGCCGGAAGATCCCACCATCGCGGAACTGTTGAAGCCGCACGGTTACGCCACCGGCCAATTCGGCAAGAACCATCTGGGTGATCTGGACGAGATGCTGCCCACCAACCATGGTTTCGACGAGTTCTACGGCAATCTCTACCACTTGAATGCCGAGGAGGAGCCGGAACACCCGGACTATCCGACCGACCAGGAGTTCCCGGGCTTCAGTGAGCGCTTCGGGCCTCGGGGCGTCATTCACAGCTTTGCCGACGGCAAGATCGAAGACACGGGCCCGCTGACGCGCAAGCGGATGGTAACCATCGATGACGACGTCGCCGATCGGGCTGCGAACTTCATCGAGAAGTCGGCACAGGCCGGTAAGCCCTTCTTTGTCTGGGTGAATTTCACACACATGCACTTCCGTACCCACACCAAGCCGGAGAGCGTGGGTCAGGCCGGTCGCTGGCAGTCCGAATATCACGACACCATGATCGACCATGACAGAAACGTTGGCACGGTGCTCGACAAGCTGGATGCATTGGGTCTGGCCGACAACACCATCGTCATGTACGGCACCGACAACGGTCCCCACATGAACACCTGGCCCGACGCTGCCATGACGCCCTTCCGCAATGAGAAGAACTCCAACTGGGAGGGGGCCTACAGGGTACCTGCCATGGTTCGCTGGCCTGGCAAGATCGAGCCGGGGTCCGTTTCCAACGAAATCATGTCGCATCTCGACTGGATGCCGACCCTGCTGGCAGCGGTGGGTGACACGGGCGTCAAGGAAGAGCTACTCGGGGGTCTTCAGGCCGGCAACAAGAACTTCAAGGTGCATCTCGATGGCTACAACTTTCTGCCATTCCTGACCGGGCAGACGGACAATGGGCCGCGCAAGGAGTTCTTCTACTTCTCCGACGACGGTGATCTCACGGGGCTGCGCTATGACAACTGGAAAATCGTCTTCGCACAGCAGCGGTCTGAGGGAACCCTGAACATCTGGAGCGAGCCGTACACGTTTACGCGGATGCCATGGCTGTTCAATCTGCGAACCGATCCCTACGAGAGGGCGACGATCACCTCGAACACCTATTGGGACTGGTACCTCGATCGAGTCTTCCTGCTGTTACCTGCTTCGGCATATGTCGGCAAGTTCCTGGAAACCTTCAAGGACTACCCACCAAGGCAGGAGGCTGCCTCCTTCACCATCGACAAGGTCATGGAGCAGTTGGTACCACCGGGGCAATAGACCCGACAGGAGTCGGATTCATGACTGGGCGTCCCTCGAGGACGTCCGGTCTTTTTCATGCTCTCGATTGGGTCTTCTGGATCGGGACACCAGTTTCCAGGCTCAACCGGAGCCCAGTTCCCTGACCGAGACACCAAGTTTCTTCATGCGGGATCTC
>JAUWSP010000188.1 GCA_030610025.1 Acidobacteriota bacterium
GAAGGCACCACGGTGGCAGAAGCCGAGAAGATGCTCATTCTCCAGACCCTGGAGAGAGTAGGCAACAACAAGGCCAAGGCGGCTCGATCACTCGGGGTTGACGTGAAGACCATCCGTAACAAGTTGCGCGCCTGGGGCATGACCGGTCAGGACGAATGAAGGTCACCGGCAGAATCGCCACCGGCACCGGGATCGCTGTGTTCCTTCTGTTGGCTGTGTTGGTGTGGGACCTGGCAACGATTCGACGTCTCGCCGCGGTTACTCAGGAGCTCTCCCAGGTCAGGCTGCGAGTCTCGATACTGGCACTCGAGCAGGATCGGCTGCTGAATCGAATCGACGAGTTCACTCGCAAGTATTCGGTTACCGGAGACGAGGCCTACGATCAGCGCTTGAAGGAGCTCCAGGAGGGCTTTGCTGGACGTCTGGCGGAGCTCTCAGCACTCAGGTTGTCGGAAGAGGAGCGCAGCGAGGTGGGTGAGCTGTCCAGCCTCTGGGCCGGGTACTGGAGGTCGGCGATGGCCTTCCAGGGGACCTCAGCGGCGGAGACCCCAGCGGATTCGGGTCGCACTGAGGATCTGTTGGTTCGATTGGACGAGCTACAGCGGCAGGTGCGGCGGCTGGACGAAGTCGCTCAAACAACGGTGTCGCGGGAAGCCGAGCGCTCGGCGATGGTCAGCCGAGGGGCGGAGAGGCTCTCCTGGGCGGTTGTCGGCGTGGCGATGGTCGTCAGTCTGATCATTCTGTGGTTCACCGTGCGCTCCATTCAACGGCCTTTGAGGCGCCTTGCCGGTGGTACCAGAGCCGTCGCAGACGGGGATTTCGCGGTGCAACTCGACAGCTCGGGCAAGGACGAGTTCGGGAGGTTGGCGAAGAGTTTCAACCAGATGGTTCGCCGACTCGCCGAGCTGGACCAGGTCAAGAAGGACTTCCTTTCGCATGTCTCCCACGAGCTCAAGACTCCCCTGGTTTCCATGCAGGAGACCAATGAGCTCCTCCTGGAGGAGATTCCGGGACCTCTGAACGATCGACAACGGCGCTTTCTGGCGCTCAACCTGGAGAGCAGCCTACGGCTGTCATCCATGATCTCGAGGCTGTTGGATCTGTCTCAGTTGGAAGCGGGCGTCATGGAGTACGAGCTGCTCAGGCACGACCTGGCGGAAATTGTCGCAACGGCGGTGGTGAGTTTCGAGGCCCGTTCTCGTGAGGCGAAAGTCGGAATCGAGTTGAACCTGCCGGGACATAGCGTCCCCGTGAACTGCGACCACGACAGGATCATCCAGGTCGTCGGGAACCTGGTGGACAACGCCTTGAAGTTCTCTTCACCGGGAGGCTCGATCGAGATTGCAGTGCATCCCTTCCAAGAAGAGTACTCGGAGAAGGGGCCGGCGTTTGTGGAGGTCAGGGATCGAGGCCCTGGGGTCCCGGACGGGGACAAGGAGCGGATCTTCGAGCGTTTCTATCAGGCGGCACGTGGGCCTGGCCAAGGTGGATCGAGGGGGGTTGGTTTGGGGTTGGCGATCTGTCGTGAGATCATCGAAGCTCACGGGGGTGTAATCAACGTCAGAGACGGCGAGGAGAGGGGTAGCATCTTCTCGTTTACGCTTCCGGCTGCGGAGTGACAAGAGAACCGTCGTGACAGCCTGGAAAAGAGCCTTGGTGTTGTCGTTGTCGATGCTGGCCTGGTGCTGCGCCAGCGTCGATCGGCAAGCAGACGACCTTTTCGCTGCCGGTGAGTACTCGCAGGCCGCCCACGCCTACGAAGCCTATCTCGACGCTGATCCCAGCCCCGGACCCGAGACCTCCAGAGCCCTCTACCGCCTGGCCGTGACGTATGGCTCCTCGAGCAGCTCCCTTTACGACCCCGAGAGGTCTGTGGCGTTGCTCCAGAGGCTGCTGACGGAGGAGCCCGAAGGAGAGTACTCCCTGGGGGCCGAGGTCATGCTCCAGCAGCAGAAGAAGATCGTCAGTCTCAGTGCCGTCGTAGCTTCCCGGCGTGATCTCATTCAAACGCTGATTGATGATCTTTCGGCGCTTCAGGAGGACCTCGCGAGAACCGAAACAGAGGTCGGTGAGAGGAACGAGACAGTTCAGGCTCTCTCCGATCGCATCCAGAATCTTCGTAGTGAGATCTCGCGGCTGTCCAAGCAGCTCACGGATCGTGAAGTCGAGCTGGAAAAGCTCAAGGAGATCGATCTGGAGGTGCTACCGTTTTGAGACTCTGGGTATTGAAACGGGCGCCTCACCTTTCTATGATCTATTGGCTGGGATCGTGCTGACTGGCACTATCCTCGCCACGTATTCCTCTTGCAAGCATCCAACTTCGAGGGAATTGAAATGTTTCGCTCTACAACACTCGTACTCGCGGTCGGCCTCTTGTCGATACTCTGGGTTTCAGCCTGCGCTACTCAGGAATCCACGGCCCCGGTGGAGGAGGAAGTCGTCAGCCAGGTGCCCTTGCCGAATGGGATTCTGGTCTCCCTGGCCGTATTGGACAAGGATGCCGACGGCAGGCCGGTGCCCCAGCCTGCCCGGATGGGGATCTTGACAGCCGGCGACAGCGGCTGGACCTACCGATACCTCGAGGATTCAGATAGCAACGTCCTTCACAAGGCGATGGCCTACCGCTCGGCAGACGGAGATTCGGGCGTGCTCACCCTCGGTGGAACGAGAGCAATCGTCAAGTTCTTGCGAAGCGGAGAGGAGCCGCAAGTGCTCTGGGAAGCGGACTTCGAGGGCAAATTCAGTCGGATGAGAGATGGCGAGGTAGCCGACATCCATGGGGATGGATCGGCCTCGATCGCGGTGGCGACCCACGATCAGGGGGTCGTTGCCGTGCTGCGCCCGGATCCCGAGGGCGGCTTCAGCGTCGAAGAGCTGGATCGTGAAAGTGACACCTTCGTGCATGAAATCGAGATCGGAGATCTGAACGGTGACGGAGCTCTCGAGATCTACGCGACTCCCAGTGAGCCCAACAAGATGGATGGCAGCCCTCAGCCGGGCAAGGTCGTGCGCTACGTTCCCTCGGCGGACGAGGGTAGAGCGGTGGTGGCGGATTTGGGCGACCGACATGCCAAGGAGATCCTGGTGGCCGATGTCGACGGTGATGGCACGGATGAGCTGTATGTCTCGGTCGAGGCGGTCTCTGGCGGAGAGGTCGAGATTCGTCGATACGATGCTGGCACCGATCCGGCCGGGGGGACGGTGATCGCGACCCTGGACGACACCCTCTGCCGATTTCTGACGGCAGGGGATGTGGATGGCGATGGCAATCAGGAGATGGTCGCGGCGGCGTTCAAGAGCGGTCTCTGGCTACTCAGGCCCGGTGAGCCTGCCTGGGCGGTGGAGTCGATCGACAAGGACTCGTCAGGGTTCGAGCATGCGGCCATCTTGACCGACCTGGACGAAGATGGCATCGATGAGCTGTACGTCGCGAGCGACCGGGACGGTGAGATTCGGCGCTATGTCTGGCGAGACGGGCAGCCGGAGCGCCAGGTCATTCACCGTCACACTGATGGTCTGAGCCGATTTACCTGGAATCTGATGCCGGTTCCGGTCGACTCATTGCCGTAGGACCGCCTTCAGGAGCTCAGATCGAGGAGCCAGGCATCCTGGACCGACGAGCTGACGACCTCTCGGGCCAGATTGAACCAGCGATCACAGTTGTCCAGAATGGCGCTGTCAGCTGTTGCGACGACGTGCGAGGACTCCTTCAGGAGTCTATCGGTCTGAGACGTGAGATCTACCTCCCAGGAGGCTCGTGCGGTCACGACGACCTCCTCGATCAGCCTCTTGAGACGAGCGCTGTTGGAGACCGGGCGATCGAGGTACCAGAGGACCCTGGCGCAGCCGATCCTGTCGAGATAGTTGGAAATCAGCTCCACCGCCTGTCGCGTGACGTGAACCCGTCGGTAGTGTCGACTCATGGCGGCGAGGTCCCGAAGAGCCCCGTCGCGACCCAGTAACAAGAGTCCGCCCGACAGGGCAGCTTCGACGGTCAAGAGCACGTTGTAGCCGTCGACAGAGAGGGTCTCTCCTGCAATGATCTCTGGAGGCACGAGTCGCCGCCTTCGATCCTCACAGTCCTCGGTGCTGGCCGCACAACGGCGGAGTACCTTTCTCTGTCGATCCCGCAAGAGATGGCGATCCCCGACGAGTTTCTGGGCCGCCTTCATCGAGTAACCATGAGACAGCAGCCAGGAGAGCTCCCGCACCGCAATGCGCAGGACCGGCACGGCATCGGTGGAGAAGCATGCTTCATCCTTCGGGTGTGGGCCTCGAGAGGTGCGACGATCCGGAGTCATGCCGCTCAGCGCAGGTAGATGGGGACAAGGCGCCCCAGGATGGCCCGCATGACCAGCTCTCGAGCTCGCTCGGCGGGCACACCGAGGTTGGAGCCGCCAAATTCCGGCACGATGGCTGTGGTGACTGCGACGACTCTCCCGTCCAGGTCCAGAACAGGCCCCCCGCTGCCTCCTCGAGTGGTTTCAGCGTCGTAGACGAGAGCTGCCGGCGTTACCTGCGCGACGATGCCCCGACTCGCGAGCGGCGCGATATGGCCGTTCTGGGCGAGCAGGGCGGCCACGGCCCAGAAGTCCAGGTCCCGATTGTTCGCCAGTTCGGCCATGAAGGACTCGTCTGTCCTGGCCACAAGTGCCCGGATTCCGGTCGGGTAGCCAAGTACGATCACCTCCTCTCCGCTGTCAGGTGAGCGATTCGAGAGAGGCAGCACAGGAACGGTGCCCGTGATCCCGCTGCACTCCAGGACTGCCAGGTCAGCGCCATCACTGGCCAGTACCATCGTGACTGGAAAAGCCTCGGTGACACCAGGGAGGTATCCCTGGAGTCGGCGCATGACGGGGTCGAGTCCCTGAGACAGGACCATCTTCGCCGCATCGTCGTACTCCCAGGGGAGGACTACGTGCCGATTCGTGATCAGAAGGCCGTCAACCGTGGCCACGAACGCCGTGCCGGTGAAGAAGGACTCGAGGATCGGGCCGTCACCGCCAAGGCTCAAGAGCGGTGCCCCCTCGGGACTCCGAAGGGGCAGACCGTCCGCGTCGAGTCCGACGAATCGAAGTGGCTGGCCGCTGGTGGGCTCGACGAATCCATAGGCACCCTGTAGGAGCACGACCGACTTCGAAGCGCTTGCCACGACCCTGGTCGGAGCGGTGGAACGATCTTCGAGAGCTTGGACCCGTTCCAGCGCTGTCAGCAAATCGAGACGGACTGCGTCGAGCTCCTCCGGTTCCAGCCCTCGATTGTCGTCGCTCTCCAGGAGCTGTGAGATTCCTTCGACTTTGAGCACCTCTTCAGAGAGGCGGTGTTCGAGCCTGAGGCTCTGGAAGGTCAAGTAGCCGGTTGTCAAGACCAGGGCTCCGAGGAGGGTCAGCAGGGTGATGCGAAAGGACCGGGATGTCTGTGTGGCCATCTCCCTCGGGGCGCCGGTCAGGAAGAGTGCGGCTCTATTGAGCTTGGAGTCCGTACTGTAGCGAGCGCAATCGATGCAATCGGAGAAAGCCTCGGTGAAGGTCTTGGCTGCGTCTGAGCCCGCGGGATACAGACGAAATCGGAGAATCGGACCGTCCCGGCCGATCTCGAGGAGGTCGCCGGATGCGAGCTCGGCCGAGGGCCTTTTCTCACCGTTGATCCAGACCTCTTCGTCGGGCTCGACCAGCAGCTCATAGGTGTCCAGCTTGCGGTGGAGAGTGGCGTGACGCTCCGCGACGCAGGGCTCGGGCGATACCCGTATCTCCAGCTCGGGACTGGTGCCGATGCGGAGAATCTCACCGCGCAGCCTCTGGGTCGTTCCACGCCGTAGGCCGGAGAGATGGACGATGACCGGAATCGGATCGTTGGCCACGATAGGAAGCCCTGGTAGCGGCTGGCGAAGAGCCGATTCGGTGTTGTGCACGGCGCGGTTCGCGACTCTCCGAGTTGGCGGTCTCCCACTCACTGGCTAGCTTCGGGGGAGTCTAGCAGTTGCGCCCGTGGCGAACTGGAGGGGACTGGCGCCTAATCGAGTCGATACCGCTCGCGAAGGGCGGTGCATCGAAAGACCA
>JAUWSP010000039.1 GCA_030610025.1 Acidobacteriota bacterium
GGGATCGCCACGATGCCGCACACTAACCGCCGTACTGTTTAGCCTGATGCGGACAGTATTGCTGGACTTGTCCAACTCGGCATATTTGAACTTAGACAAGACGAGCTCTTCAGCGTTGTTTCCCTTCCCTACACTAGGAATCATCTTCTTCACCAACGCACGCGCAACGCCGGCGTTGCCATCGGGGAAATGATGAATGTATGGATTGTCTTCATCGAATACTGCTACAGGAGCAAAACCCAGTGCTCCACAGGCCTTGGCTGTTCCTATGGTCATCAAGTCTGTTCCTGTGCTCCCCCAATCCAAGGCAGAATGTCTGGCCATTCTCAATACCCCTGGATCATCAACACCCAGAGTGTCCTCCAGATAGTCGAAGTAGGAATGAGTACTTATGTAATCTTCCAGTTCTTCTTTGGGCACCTTGATCTCATGCAGTCCTCCATTGAGTACCCGAAGTAACTGCTCTTTGCCTTTCTCGCTCAAAGGAGCTTGTCGTGCAGCCTCTTCGTTGGATAGCTTTGCGCCCTGAAGTCCTTCAACATAGTTTGGATAATTACAGTAGGGGTGCTTGACCACTTTGTCTTCGCCAAAGACTTCTCTGTTGAAGTAGGTAACAGCCCCTAAGTTGTTCCTTCTGTAGAAGTCAACATCGTAGGCCGCCTCGAATCGCTCGAGATCTACGCCGATGTCTTTGAATAGACCGAGTACGACTTCACTTCCATCTCTTGGATCTACCAGAGTCTGTGAACCACCATAGGTTATTCGCGTGTTGCCATGGATCGTATGCTCATTCCGTTTGGCATGCCCCCCAAAATCATCGTGATTGTCCAGTATGAGCACCTTCTTATCTTTGCCGTGCTTCTGCTGGTAGAAGTAGGCAGCCGCCAGTCCGCTGAGTCCTCCGCCAACAACTACCAGGTCGTACTCCTCACTCAACTCGGTGGTTGGCCCCCATTCCGAGCGCTGAGTCCATGCCCGGCTATGTGCGTGATCGTTTGATCCTGGGTGACTGCCCCTAAGTCCGGTAAGCGCTGGTGGATAGTACGATGGCTCCAATGCAGCCAAAACGTCTTGGCCAGTGGCTCATTCGCTGGCGTGGCCAGCTGTTGTGGAGTGTTGTCAGTTGTAGGAGACCGACTCCGGAACTGCCAGCGAAGCTCTCGGACATGTCTCCGTGGCCAGAAGAGGTATCTCGGAGCCACTCGAGCTGGACTCGTCTGACCACTAGAAGAAGTATCGCAATCTCAATTCCACACGCCAATCGCTGAGCTTCTCCCCGAACTCCGTGTTCTCCGACCCGTTGAGCCAGACCAGCCGAAGGCGGGCTTCAGTGTTCTTGACACCGGTATAGATGAGCTCCGGCGTGATCGAGAAGCTCTGGTCCTCGAGGTTTACGATGGTGGTCAGGGCCACCGTCGAATAGACGACGTCGAAAGGCTCTTTCTTGATTGTCCGCACATACAGATAGTTCTTGCCGGGGTTCGGTGCACCAAAACCCGATTGTCGGGCTCTTTGAGCCAGATCGAGCAGATCCGAAGACGCGAGCGGGTCGCTCTTGGCGAGGCGAAAAAAGCGCTCCAACTCGCCGGCGTCGTAACCTGAGCCATTCCGGTAGTACTCGATGATCCAAACGACCTCCGATGGGGTCAGGTACCGCAGGCCGAGAAGGCCGTTGACCGCGTCTGTTTCTACGATCACCAGTCGGTTGGACGAATCGATGCTCAGCTTGCGCTCATCGTTGATGTAGGCCAGCTCGCCGTGGAGCTCGAAGTTGGAGGTGAGGTTGCGCGAAAAGTCGGCGCCGAGACGCCCACTGCGGCTACCACTGGCCAGGAACATCACGTCGATGTCGGTGTCCCGGTACAGCAGGTAGACCTTCCCGGCGAGATTCACATCTTCCTTGGGCGAAAAATCTCTGTTCAGGTCGTCCGTAACGGGTAGCAGCACGGATGTCACGGCGACCGTTTTCAGCGCACCCCCGAAGCTGCGAACGTAGTCGACGGTGCCCAGAGTAAAACCCTCTCGCGTCAGCTCCGGGTCGTTGGGGTCCTTGGGCCGCTCCACGAAACCGACCGGGTTCCAGGCGTACCCTTTGCCCCACTTGATCACCCGCTTGCCGATCCCCGCCGACAAGCGGTCGCTCGGGCGAATGGCATAGTAGAGCTCTTGGACTCTGCCGTCGTCCTGGGTACCGAAATAATCGTTCCCAATCTCCGCACGACCGCGGAAGTGCAACGAGGACTTCTTGAAGCGGTAGAGGGCGCCGAGCTCCCCGGCGCCTTGGTAGCGCTGGAACGAACTCGGGCCGTCATCGCCTGGAAAGCTCAAGTTGTAGAAAGCCGAATCCTCGTCGAGCTCCAGGTGTCCTGCCGTCAACTCGAGAAACCCGAACCACTCAAAGCGCTTCTTCTCGTAGCTCGAGATGTCGAAGCTGAACTCTTCCGTCTGCGCCGATGCCGGCAGACCTAACAGCGGACCCAGCAGCAGGCACCACCAGCGGGTCATTGTCGCAGTTCGCCAACCTGGGACATGTAGTTCAGGGTAAAGACCTCGTCGCTGAAATCTCGTTCCCTGATACCGTCGAAGAGCATCACCGACTTGTACCCCTCGTGCAGTGGGCTGTCGGTCTCCAACATCGCGGGGCGTTCGATGCCGTTGCCGAAGTCCTTGATCTTGCTGTAGCGCAGCGTCTTGATCAGCAAGCCGCTGGCAGCGTAGGCCTCGACCTTCGTCGGCACGCGTGTCTCACGATCCACCCACATCTTCAGGTGGTCATAGGCTACGTTTCTGGTCTTGGCATTGAGCTCTAAGAGAAACTGTCCTCCCTCCTCCGCGATCGACTCGGCATCGTACTCGGCGCTGTAGTCGAGGCGCAGCAGGTCGGAGTTATTGAAGACGCCCCCCACCACGGACTGCAAGCTGGTGATGCGCAGGGGCTTCCCGACGTTGGGGATGTAGAGCCACATGTTGTCGCCTTGGCGCAGGCTGCTCCGTCCCTTCTCGCTCGGCGGGTCGAGGAACAGGGCAACCACGTTGTCCTTGCCCTTCTTCACGGTGTAAAGCACGAACTCCTTGCGGTCACCATCGGGCTCGATGTTGATCAGCTTGCGGTACATCTCGTAGGACTCGGGCTGCAACCGCCGATCGATCTCGGCCAAAAGCGTATTGCCGTCCTCAGCCGGCACGCCGACCGCCACCAAGAGAAGACTCAGCAACAGGTACAGTCTTTTCATCATTCACGACCCCTCAGACATGACGCAGGGCGTCGATCGGATCCATGCGGGAAGCCTTCCAAGCCGGCTGCAAACTGGCGAGCACCGCTACGACCACGACCATGACCGACGCCAGGATGACGTCCGCCGGCTGCACGACGGGATAGAGGACGAGCCCGGTCTGTCGCCCAAAGGAGAACGTAAGTTCGGCCTTTTGCAGCACCTGGATGATCAGAACGCTCAAGAGCGTGCCGATGGCGGCGCCCAGCAGACCCAGCAGCAAGCCCTCCGCGATGAACAGCTGAAGAATGCTCCCGGGCTGGGTGCCCATTGCGGCGATGGTTCCGATCTCCCGAATCCGCTCGTAGACCGCCATGATCATCACGTTCATCACGCTGATGAGAACGATGGACACCAACATGATCTTGATAAACAGGGTCATAAGGTCGATCATCTTGGCGATGGCGGCGAACGGAGAGAGTTTCTCCCAACCGTGGATCTCCAGGATCGGCTTGCCCTCTTGATTCGTCAGTGAGCTCAGGGTCGCCTCGAAATCCGCCAACGCCTGCTCCAGTTTCTTTGGATCTTTCAGTCGCACCACGATTTCGCTGATCTCCTTGTCCTCCATACGCAGTAGCTCGCGGGCGTCGTCGATGTGCATGTAGCCATCGCGGCCACCCGGGCCCGAGATGCCCTCCAAGACGCCCTGGACGACGAAGTTGATACCGTTGACCGAGCCGTCCTTGTTGGTGGCCACCAGCACGACGGCGGCCCCCGGCTCGACCTTCAGTCCCTTGGCAATCAGCTCCGGAATCAGAATCTTGCCGCGCTCGACCAACGGCTCCGTCTCACCCGCGATGATGCGATCTCTGAGGTCGGGGCATGTTGCGACCTCGCGCTCCGGATCGACGCCATTGATCCGAATGCTGGTGGTCTCCGCGTAGTTGCTGAACATCGCCCCCAGCTTTATCCGGGGCGACCAGGCTTCGACGTTGTCCCGCTTGTCGAGAGTATCCTCGATCTTTCTTGCCACATCGCCTTTCATGTTCATGGTCAGCGGTAGGCTGTCGATGGACGAAACGTAGCCCTTCTTATGGATTTGCAGGTGCCCCAGCATCGAGTCGGTGATCTGGCCGACCATCATCGCTTTGAACGAGCCCGACGCGCTGACGAAGAGCAGCATCGCCACCACCCCGATGGTGATCAGCATCGTCGTCAGGAGGGTCCGACGACGATAGCGCAGGAGGTTACGAGCGGCGATCTTGAACACCCTACCCATGGCTCTCACTCCTCTCGGCCGGGCCGACCTTCCCGTCCTCCAGCGTGAAGATCATCTCCGCCGCCTCCATTATCTTCGGATCATGGGTGGAGAAAATAAAGGTCGACCCGAATTCGTCGCGCATTCGCTTCATCAGATCGATGATGCGGTAGGCGGTCGTGTGATCCAGGTTGGCGGTGGGCTCATCGGCGAGAATCAGCTTGGCTCGAGTCGCCAGGGCCCGCGCCACCGCGACGCGCTGTTTCTGGCCGCCCGACAATTGATCCGGATACTTGTCGGCTTGGGCCATGATGTCCACCGCTTCGAGCATCTCACCTACCCGCTTCCGACGCCTCGCGACAGGCCAGTTCTGCACCATGAGAAGCGGATACTCCACGTTCTCCGCAGCGGTCAGCACCGGTATCAGGTTGAAATCTTGAAAGATGAATCCGATGTGCTGGGCCCGGAAGGCGGCCGCCGTCTTCCGGTCGAGCGCCGCCACATCGGTATCCACCACCCGAAGGTCTCCGGAGGTCGGCCGATCCAGGCACCCGATCAAGTTCAAGAGCGTGCTCTTACCGCTACCCGAGGGGCCCACGAATGAAACAAAAGAGCCGGGCTCGATCTCGAAATCCGCGCTCTTGACCGCAGCAACCTCGACCTCACCGTTCCGGTAGACCTTGTTCACCGACTGCGCCGAAACCAGACTCATCATTCGTCTCCCATGGGTCAACCTGTCAGTGACCTTCAGGTTCCAGAAGCGGGTCGCCTTGCTGCCATCAGCGCACCGCATGGCTTCGACCCGCTCCCAGTGTTTGTACCACCCATTATGCTAGGAAACGGCACTGGGCAGCTCACCCCTTTTCTGAGCCACCCGATGTGCGAGTTTCGGGCTGGTTGGCTCGAAGGCCTATCCGAGCACCACCTGGACGTCGTGTTCGCGAGAGTCGTCGACCAAGGGGACAAGCGCTTCTACCGGTAGCTGGATTCCGTCAACGCTGACCCGGGATACCCCCCTGCAGACTCCCTTCGGGTTCTCGACGTTGATTCGGTAGAGCGTGTCGCCATGACGGTAGGCAATCTCGAAGTGTTTCCAGTCCTGGGGAATGCACGGATCGATACAGAGGGCGGAACCCCGCTTCTGGAATCCTAGAATCCACTCCAGGCCCACGCGGTAAAGCCAGGCTGCAGCCCCCGTGTACCACGTCCATCCCCCCCGGCCCTCGTGAGGAGATTCGGAGTAGACGTCCGCGGCTATTGCGTACGGCTCCACCTTGTACCGGTGAAGATCCGCACGACTGCTCGTATGGTGGATGGGGTTCAGTAGGTTGAAGAGATCGGTGGCCTTGTCTCCCTCACCGAGCATGGCGAAGGCCGCGACCGACCATGTCGCGGCATGGGTGTACTGTCCGCCGTTCTCTCGGATTCCGGGAAGGTATCCCTTGATGTATCCCGGGTCCAGAGGCGTTCGGTCGAATGGCGGGGAGAACAGTAGCAAGAGCCCCCTCTCCCGCCGGACGAGCCGTTGCTCTACGGACTCCATGGCCTGGCGTGCCCGATCCTCATTGCCAGCACCGGAAAGGACCGCCCAGGACTGGGAAATGGAGTCGATTTGGCATTCGTCGTTCTTCACCGATCCGAGCGGCGTCCCGTCGTCGAAAAAGGCCCGCCTGTACCAGGCGCCGTCCCACGCCTCCCGCTCCAGGGAGGCCTCGAGAGAAGCGACCCCCGTCCGCCATCGTGCCGCACGCTCCACCTCCTCGCGCGAGTCGGCGATCCTGGTGAACTCTTTCAGGTTCGCAAGGAGAAACCAGCCCAGCCAGACGCTTTCACCCCGGCCTTCGTGTCCGACACGGTTCATACCGTCGTTCCAATCCCCGGCCCCCATCAAAGGGAGGCCGTGGCGACCCACCTCGAGACTCCGGTCCAGGGCCCGGGCGCAGTGTTCGTAGAGCGTCGCCCGATCCTCCGACCCGTCGGGCTCGAAGTAAGCTTCTTGCTGGCCCTCCTCGAGGGCCTCGCCCTCGAGCCACGGAACCTCCGCCTCGAGCACCGTCCAATCCTCAGTCGTCTTCAGATAATGTGCCACCGCATACGGCAGCCAGAGGCGGTCGTCGGAGATCCGGGTCCGGACCCCGCGGCCAGTGGGTGGATGCCACCAGTGCTGGACATCGCCTTCAGGAAACTGGCGGGCTGAAGCCCGCAGGAGGTGCTCGCGCGTGATCTCGGGCTTCGTCACCGCCAAGGCCATGACGTCCTGTAGCTGGTCGCGGAATCCGTACGCTCCTCCGGACTGGTAGAACGCAGAGCGGCCCCAGATTCGACAGGAAAGCGTTTGATAGAGAAGCCAGCGGTTGAGGAGACGGTCCATGGAGGGGTCGGGAGTCTTGACCTGGACCGCATCCAGCACCCGGTTCCAGTACTCCTGGACCTCGTGGAGAACCGCACCGGAACTCATCGTACGATAGCGATCGACCAGGGATCGCGCCTGCTCATGGCCGTCCCCCTGCCCCAAAAAGAACAGCACCTCGGTGCTTTCCCCCGGTTCGAGCTCCACTTTCGTCTGCAGTGCGGCACACGGATCCAGACCGGCTCCGACCTTTCCCGAAAACTCCGCGCCACGCTCGAGCGCCGCGGGGTGGTCGAGACTTGCGTTGCGGCCCAGAAACTCGAGGCGATCGCCGGTCCAGGAAGTTTGACGGCCGCACAGATCGGCGAAAGCGGTCCGCTCCGCGAACTCTCCGTTCCAGGAGTTTCGCGCGAACATGGCTCCGGTCGCGGGGTCGATCTCGGTAACCACGAAAGGCGCGGAGCCCGGGCGCCCAACACCCAGCACCCACTCCGCATAGGCCGTCACCGAGAGCCGCCGTTTGTGGCCGGACCGATTCTCCAGAGTGAGGCGAGAGATCTTGATCGGGTCATGCAGCGGTACGAACTGCAGGAGATCCAGTGCGATGCCGTGGGATGTGTGCTCGAATCGACTGTAACCCTGACCGTGCCGGATGACATAGGGCCAGGCTTCTTGGCGGATGGGGAGACTGGTCGGACCCCAGAGCAGACCACTGTCCTCATCGCGGACATAGAAGGTCTCGCCCGGAGTGTCGCTGACGGGATCGTTCGACCACGGCGTGAGCTTGTTCTCCCGGCTGTTCTCGGACCAGGTATAGCCCGAGCCCGACTCGGAGACCTGGAAACCGAACCCCGGGTTGGCCACCACGTTGATCCAGGGAGCCGGGGTCCACTGCCCCTTGCCCAGAACCGTGACGTATTCCCGGCCGTCCGGTGTGAATCCACCCACGCCGTTGAAGAACTCGAGATCCATTGCGGGGGCTTCAACGGTCTCGGCCATCTCACGCGGCGAGCGGAGCCGCGGCGGGACCGGCCCCGGCCTCGACCGCTGCAGCCGCACCACCTGTGCAGACAACGTACCCCGGCGTGCCAGAATCACCACTCGCGCCGCAGCGCGCAGCAGGATCTGGTCCCGCGGTGGCACGAGGTCGGCCCTGAGCAGAAATACGCCTCCATGTTCGGGATGGTCCTCGTGACCGGCTGCGGACTGGACCGCTTGCACCATGGCTTCGATGGACTCTCGGAGGCCCGGTGCGTAGGAGGTGCCTTGCTCATTCAGGATCACCAGGTCGGCGGCAATCCCCTTTCGGTACCAGTACTCGTGCGCCCGCAGGAGCTGCCTTGCGACCTTCAGGTCCTCCTCCGTTTCGATGCTCACAAGAACGATCGGAAGATCGCCAGAGATGCCGTAGACCCAGAGCCCGGACAGGCCGCCGCGGCTCCTGGCCAAGTCCTGAGGCGCCGCACGCAAGGTGTGATCGACGTAGAGCAGACGATTAACCAGACGCTGGAAGAGATGTGCTTCGTCCCGGCTGATCCGGAGGTGGTGCAGCTGAACGTAGGCCTGTGTCCAGGCTAGCGAGCTTTCTCGCTCGAACGTTGCCGGCTGGCGGTACTTCTCCGCAATCTCGAGAGCCTTTTCCCGGGAAGGCGCCACGAGCCAAGTGAACACCAGATTGACTGTCCCTCCAGCGGGGATCGCCACGCGGTGCCGAAGGCTCACAATTGGATCCAGAACCGTTCCTGCCGTGTTCGAGAGGGCCCTCCCGTCAAGCACGGAGAGCGGCGCCCGAACCTCGCGGCCCCGGCCTAGAAAGCGGGCACGGTCGCTCTCGTACTGCAACTCGCCGACCGTCTCCCCCTCGACCGCGGCGGCCACATGAGCGAGCCAGACCTGGGGCTCGACTGCCGAACGAGGGCGCCGTGTAGCCAGCAAGGTCCCGAGCTTGGGGACGAACTCCGTCTCGACGAACAGGTTCGAGAACGCGGGGTGAGCCTCGTCCGCGCCCTGCGGAGCCAGCACGACCTCTGCATAGGACGTGACATCGATCTCACGGTCATGGTTCTCGAGGTTGGTCACCGTCAGCCGGCGAAGCTCGGCGTCGTCCTCGGGGGAAACCACTATCTCCAGGGCGATCGAAAGGGAGCGGTGCCGCTGCATGATCTTGGCTCGGTCTTCGGAATAGACGACGTCGTAAGCATCCGCTTCGGTTCCGCTGGGCTGAAATCCAGCGGACCAGAGGTCACCGGTCTCCGCGTCCCGCAAGATGAGGAACGAGCCCCAGCAGTCACGCGTTGTGTCCTCCCGCCAGCGGGTGACGGCAAGGTTCCCCCAGCGGCTGAACCCGGAGCCCGCCGCCGTGACCATGACCGTGTATCGGCCGTTGGAAAGAAGATGGGTGCGGGGAGTGATGTCGTGCGGCGATTCGAATCGCCGCAGGGTGGCGGCAACGAAGTCGCGTACGAGCGCGGCCTCCCGCACCTCCTCGCCCCGGGGCCGAGTCACGGCGACCGCACGCGGCGTACGCTCCTGAAGCAGGAGCTCCGCCGCCTGGACCAAAGGATGGGCGTGAAAACGCCTCCGGTTGAGGCCGTCGTGAACCACGTTGTCCAGGGCAACGAGGGTCATCCCCTGGTGATGGGCCATGTATGCTCGTACCACCGCCACCCGGACTTGCTCCGGCAACCTCGAAGGGGTGTAATCGAGGGCTTCATAGAACCCGTAGACGCCTAGGGCACCGGCTATCTCGAGGTGAGCAAAGTTGTTCAGGGCGGCCCTGGGATCCACCATGGCCGCGAGGGCGGTGGCGTAGGGAGCCACCACCACGTCCTGGAACAGCCCTCGCTTGAGCCCCAAGCCGGGCACGCCGAAATCCGAGTACTGATACGTGAGCTGGACGTCGCGAACGTTGTAGGCCGATTCAGAGACCCCCCACGGGACCCTCCGCTCCACACCGTATCGAATCTGGCGCCCCACGACGAGGCGGCAGGTGAGATCCAGAAGGCTGTGAGCGGGCTGCCGCATCACTAGGAGCGGCATCAGGTATTCGAACATGGACCCCGACCAGGAGACGAGGGCCGCACCACGCCCCACCGGCGTGAGAGACCGTCCGAGGAGGAACCAGTGCCGGGGTGAAACGTCGCCCTTGGCGATGGCTACGAAGCTTGCCAACCTGGCCTCGGAGGCCAGCAGGTCGTAGCTGCCGGGATCGAGCGTGCCGTCGGCCACGCGGTAGCCGATGGAGAACAGCTTGCGCGAGGAGTCGAAGAGAAATCGGAAGTCCATGGCCTGGACCATCCCTTCGGCGATCAGGGCGAGGGCGGAGAGACGGTGCTCGAGGGTCGTCGCCCCAGCGGGTAACGTCGTCTCAAGATCGCGGGCGTGGCTCTGGACGGAGTCCCGAACCGCCCCGGCCCAGGCCAGGACCTCGCATCGGGGCGCGTCCTCGCCGTCGCTCGAGAGCGTGCGGGCGATGTCCAGAAGATTCTCCGCCTGGGCCTCCAACTCCACGAGCCGTTCGACCCATTCGGGAAGGGACGTCGGGGGATCCTCGAGATCGGCCGACATCGCCGCCGCGGCCTCGCGCAGTTGCACCGTCGTGACCAGCTGCGAGCGCTGAGCATGCTCGGCCTTCTCCACGGAATCAAGAACCAACTGGAGAGCGTCGCGGATTCCCTCCAGGATCTCCGGGCCGAAGGGGGGGCGATGCATGAGCTCGCGGCACGCGCTAGACAAGGTTATCAGGTGCCCGGCCTTATTGCCGCTGTCCACGGTGGAAACGTATATGGGCTCCAACGGCTGGAGATCCCGGGTGTCGTACCAATTGCAGAAGTGACCTCGAACGCGGCGCAGCTTGGTCATGGTCTCCAGCGTGGCCTCGAGCCGTTCCGCCGTGTCCAGAATCCCTATCCAGCCGAAGTCATGGGCGACCATCGTGCTCAGGAGATACAGACCTATATTCGTCGGCGAGGTGCGGTGGGCTACGGTAGGCTCAGGGTCTTCCTGAAAGTTGTCCGGCGGGAGGAAATGCTCCCCCTCGTCCACAAACGTCTCGAAGAAGCGCCAGGTACGGCGGGCGATGAGCCGCAAGGAGCGCGTCTCCTGGGGGGAGAGAATCTGCGACTTCGCGATCCTCGCCGGGACGCTCATCCGCCACGCGAGGACGGGCGCCAGCACCCAGAGGAGGACGAACGGCGCGGCCACGGGCCAGGCTTCCGGTTTGAGAACAACGCAAAGAAAGCCGGCTCCGACAGCGAGAATCACACTCCAACGAAGGCGCCAGTAGAAAGCCCGGAGACTCAGGTCGGCCCCATAGCCCGACTGCGCAGTCGTCACCCACTCGAGGAGATTCCGTTTCGTCAGGTAAAGCCGCCCGAGCGTGCGCACCACGGCATCCACCATGAGCCAGGCTTGGTGGGCCAGCATGGTGATGGCCAGGAGCGTTTGGGACACAGCCACGAAGATGTCGCGTCCCACGGCGCGAAGGTGGCTTCGCTTGGAGATCCCCCATCGCCGAGGGAGGAGGCCGTCTAGAACTGGGATGGCGGTCGGCACAGCGACGGA
>JAUWSP010000273.1 GCA_030610025.1 Acidobacteriota bacterium
GACTCTCGCGCGGCGAAGCCAAGGAGCTTCTGGAGTCGCTGGGGGCCAGGGTGACTACGGCTGTGTCTTCGAAGACCGACTACGTAGTTGCTGGGACGGATCCCGGCTCGAAGTTGGAGAAGGCCGAGCAGCTGGGGCTCCAGATCCTCGACGAGGCAAGCTTCCTGGAGCTATTGGGGGAGAGAGGCGTCACTCCCTGATTGCCTGCGAGCCCATCTCAGCCTCGGGCAGCACATCGGGCCACCAACCTCCCGGCTGATCGACCTCGAAGGAACAGGTCGCCTCGATTCCCAACTCCTCGAGCATGGGGTGGTGGGATCTGAGAATCGGATGGGTCGCGTTCATCGCTTCACACCGGTACCCGCCACAGCGGTACATGGGGCTGCCGAACGACATCGCGAGGAGCAGCGCACAGGTCAGGCCGACGTAGAGGCCGGTACCCCTGAGAGCAAGGTGACGCTTCGGACTCTTCAAAAGCGCTTGACCAGCGAGAACCGTTGGCATGACCGCCAGATGAAGCAGCACCACGATCTGCCAGCTCATGGTCGTGGTGGGTGAGAAGAAGCAGGCCAGCAGGGTGACGAGGAAGGACCACCTCACGACTCCCTTCAACCAGGTGCGATCCGAAGCTCGGGGAGGACTGACCCGCCACCATCCTCGGGAGTGGCGCCAGAGACGAAGGTTGGCCCAGATGGCCACCGGGACGGTGAGCAGTCCCAGGATCCACCAGACCGATGGCAGAAGCGGTGCCACGGCTCGACCGGCCGAGGGCCCGACGAGAGCGCTGAAATCGAGACAGTACATGGAGTCACTCACGGCCAGCGAATCGAGACGCAGCCAATAGCCGAAACCTCTGGTGAGGTAGCTCAGGGGGCGAATACCGGATGCCAGGAGACCTCCGCCACTCGGCAGGAGAGCAGGGTCTCGCAGGACCGCCAGAGACCAGGGCACGAGCGAAGCCGCCACCACCATGGCTCCCAGTGCGGTGCCCTTGAAGTGAATCTTGAAATACCCCCGCCACCACAGGACGATCGAGATCGGTACCAGCAGAATGGCCGAGGCGTGCAGCTGGGCCGGCAGGCCGATCGCCAGCACGAGTAGAAAGCTGGGCCAGAGCTTGGCTCGGTGCCGCTGCTGAACCACGCTCCAGAAGTGCAGCGCTCCGAAGAAGAGCATGTAGTTCGGGTTCCAGAGGAAAGTCGAGTGGTACAGCCGCCAGGGGCTCAGCCAGTACAGGATCGCGAAGAGCAGCCGCCCGCCCCGTCCAGTGACCCTGGAAACGAAACGATCGAGCAGCACGTAGGCGACGATCTGCAGGCCGAGTATCAGCATGTTGGGGGCGCGATGGTGGCGCCAGACAAGCAGGGGAAGGCCGGTGACGAGAGCCGTGAGCCCGCCGGGCGCCTTGCCACCAGCCGAGGTGGGCAGCCCGAAGGGAATCCACACGCCGTCGGTGATCAGGAACCACCCGCGGGCCAGCATGTTCAGCTGGTCGCCCGCTACCTGGCTGCGGACGAGCATCAAAACCGAGAAGAAGGCCCCGAGCACGACAACGAGCCAGAAGAAGCGGTCGCTCCGCACTCGACAACTGTATCAGCGCCGCCATCCATGCTCGGGGTGGGCCAAGGACTAGAATCGGGGCGGAGGATGCCGATGGAGAACCTCGAAATCGCCAAGGTCCTCTCGCAGATGGGAGATCTGCTGGAGATCCAGGACGCCAACCCATTTCGGGTGCGGGCCTATCGAAATGCCGCTCGCCTCGTGGATGGACATGCCAAGCCGATGCGCAAGCTCGTGGAGGAGGAGAGTGATCTGACGGAGCTGCCCGGTATCGGCAAGGAGATGGCCAAGCATATCCACGAGCTGATTGAAACGGGTGGCCTCTCGGCCCTCGACGAGCTGGCCGAGAAGATCCCCCGCTCCCTGATCGATGTCATCGAGCTGCCCGGGGTCGGTCCGAAGAAGGCGAAGAAGCTGTGGAAGGAGCTCGGCATCGAGACCGTGGACGAGCTCGAGCAGAGAGCCGAGGCGGGGGAAGTGGCGGCCCTGGACGGCTTCGGTGAGAAGAGCCAGCAGAAGATCCTGACCGGTATCGAGCAGTTCCGCCAGCACCGGAGCCGTTTCAAACTGGTGGAGGCCGATCTACTGGTGGCCCCCCTGCTCGAGTATCTGCGGGAGAGCCCAGAGATCGAGCGCCTGGAGGTGGCTGGTAGCTACCGCCGTCGGGTGGAGACGGTCGGCGACATCGACCTGCTGGCCATCGCCAGTGATGCTGATGCGGTAATGGAGCGATTCACTTCGTACCCAAAGGTCACCCAGGTACAGATGTCGGGTAGCACGCGGGGCAGGGTCTCGTTGCAGTCCGGTCTGGAAGTCGACCTCCGGATCCTCACCGAGCCGAGCTACGGGGCGGCCCTGGTCTATTTCACGGGCTCCAAAGAGCACAACATCAAGCTGCGCAAGCGGGCCATCGAGCGCGGGTTGAGGCTTTCGGAGTACGGCGTCTTCCGAGAAGAAGGCGATGACCAGCAGGAGTCGGGGGAGAGGGATCCGTGGGCGGGCGAGCTGGTGGCCGGTCGAAGCGAGAAGCAAGTCTACGCTGCAGTGGAGCTGCCCTGGATCGCGCCGGAGCTGCGGGAGGATCGTGGCGAAGTGGAGGCGGCCGCGAAGGGCGATCTTCCAGTCTTGCTCGATCTGGCCGACATGAGGGGCGATCTGCAGATGCACTCCACCTGGTCGGATGGCAAGAACAGCATCGAGGAGATGGTGGCGGCCTGTGCGGCGCGTGGCTACGAGTACATGGCCCTGACCGATCACAGCAAGGCCCTGGCGATGACCGGCGGGCTCGACGCCAAGCGAGTGCGCGAACAGTGGAAGGAGATCGAGGAGGTCCAGGAGCGGTACCCCGAGATCCGGATCCTGAGAAGTCAGGAGGTGGACATCCTGGCGGACGGAACGCTGGACCAGGATGACGATGTATTGGAGGAGCTGGATGTGGTGGTCATCTCCGTCCACTCCCGCTTCGATCTACCTGCGGCCGAGCAGACGGCGCGAATTCTCGTGGCCCTGCAGCATGCTCAGGTCGACATTCTCGCCCACCCGACCGGGCGGCTAATCAACCGACGACCGCCGTTCGAGCTGCAGATCGACGAGGTACTGCACTGCGCCAAGGAAAATGGCGTGGTGGTGGAGCTCAACGCTCACCCGGAACGGCTGGATCTCAAGGATACCCACCTCATGTTGGCCCGCGAGCTGGGCCTGAAGGTGGCCATCAGCACCGATGCCCATCGGGCTAGGGATCTCGACCTCATGCACTACGGTGTCGAACAGGCCAGGCGGGCCTGGCTATCGAAGGCCGATGTGGTGAATGCGTTACCGCTGAAAGAGTTCCTGCAGCAGCTGCGCAGCTAGCACGAAGGACTCGAGGACTCGAAGCGGCCGGACCTGTGCCGGCCGAAGGGCCTTCAATGCGTGTAGTCTTCGGCGTGACCCAGGACGCTTTCGCACTGGTCGGGGGTCAGGAGACCTTCACTCTGCAGCCGAAGAGCGAGAAACTCAGCGATCGTCGTCAAGTCCCACAGCGCCAGCTTCTGTGCCTCCATGGGGCTCAGAGCCTCGTGCCGAATGGCGAGGAAGAGCAAGAATTCGGCCAGCGTGTCGATCACTGGCCTGCCCTCGGGGCCGGCTTGGAGGGCGCTGTCGATTCCCGGTAGCTGTAGTGACATCGGTCAGTCCGCGGTCGTTCACATCCGTCCGCGACCATCCTCGCTCAATCAGGAGGTGGATGCAGTTAGCTCCTCCACTGCGGTGGGGAGGGAGAGTGTGCTGGCTCAGTAGCCGGCCAGAGAACGGGCTTCGTCGAGGAGGTCGAAGACCCTTTCCTGGTTGCGAGCCGGATTGCTGTAGGTGCTGGCAGTACCGCGGGCCATGCCGTCGAATTGCGAGTACATCATGCGCAGCTCACCGGCAGCTTCCGAGGCCTTGCGGCAGGCTTCGGAGAAGCAGGTGCAGGTCATCTCAGCGTCGCGAATCTCGGCTTCGATATCCCAGCTGGCGGTGGACCACTCGTCCGAATCGACCGGTCCCGAGCTGAATCTCCGTAGGAGCTGGCCCAGACTGTCGTTGGCGCGGGCGACGCTCTCGATGCAGGGTCCGGCGGGATCCGAGGTGTCGCCCTCTGTGGCCTCATAGCTACGGGCCGTCGGCGCAATCTGCTCCCGAATCCAGGGCAAGCCGCGGGTCAGTGCGAAGTAGACGATAGCCATGACGATGGCAAGAGATACGAGTTTGGAGAGCATGGTCGATCTTCCTCTCAGGATTCTCTGGGCTTGGAAGAGGCTGACATCTTGCGTCGCTGGGCGATCTCGGGAGCTTCCTTGAGACAGGTTCCCAGAATCCCCAGGGAGGTCCAGAAGGCCGCCAATCCGGTGCGCTTCAGCTCGGCTGGAGTCTCGCCCACCTGGGGAAAACCCTTCCCATCTGCCTCGAGATTCTCCCAATCGCGGAACAGACGCCCCCACGGGCTCTCCAGGACCTCAGCCATCTGCTTCTTGGCCTTGAATGGATACCAGAAGGTGTCGTGGTACAGCACGCTCGCCGCGTAGGCCCACGGCGCCAGCACGGTCTTCAGGGACCACTCGATGGGCTTCTTGAGGGGCCCCCAGTAGATCTTGTGCTGCATACGGGAGGCGAAGGTCATCTTCTTGAACGGCCCGACGAA
>JAUWSP010000564.1 GCA_030610025.1 Acidobacteriota bacterium
AACCACCCGAACGAACCTCTCGGAACCGACGGTGCCAGATCGGCCAAGGGGTCTCCTGAGTCGGAGGGGCATGGTCGGGTGAGGCCGCAGACTCAGGAGACCCCTTGGTCGATCCCATGCTCCCGGATACGCATCCAGGGTTCGGCGGGGGGAGATACGCCGGCTGCTTCAACCCCCAAGCCCTTCATGGACCGGCCGAAGGCGCGCCGGCCACCTCAACCCCTGGTCGGGTGGGTGGGACTAGGGTAGTTTCGCCAGCTCGGCTCGAGCTTCGGTGACGATCGGGAGGCCTTCGTCGCCGTCCTTCAGGCGCGCGAGAAAGGCGCCGTAGGCCTGGCGAGCTGCCTGTTGGTTTCCGGCCGCGGCGCTGGCGCGGGCCATGCCCAGATGGGTGAGCGTGTGCACGGGCAGATCGGGCTGGACGCTGCTGAGATCCTGTAGCTTCAGGAACTCGGCCATGGCCTGGGTCGGTTCGTTCGCCATGAGGTAGGCCAGGCCTCTGAGATAGATCGCCCAGAGTTTGCCCCTTTGGTATGGGATCGCCGATTCCAGCAGCTTGATGGCGTGCTGAGGATCCTGTTGCTGCAGTGCGATAGCAGCACGGGCGATGGGCGCCTGAACTTTGTTGATGATGGTGTCGTCGGGGAAACGCTCGGTCAAGTCGTCGACAAGAGCTTCGGCCTGCGCTACAGCACCGGCTCGGGCCAGAATGGTGGCCGCGTAGGGCATCGTGTCGCGGCTGCGGGCGATCTCCAGCGCCGCGAGGGCTAACTCCCTGGACTGCTGCTCATTGCCGAAGGCGGCTTCATAGGCTGCCGCCTCGGCTGTGAAGAAGGCGGATTGCTCGGTAAATCCGAACTGTGTCGCGACTTCTACGGCCCGGCTGGTCAGGTCGCGCGCTTCGTTCAGTCGGCCCGCAGAGGCGGCGACCTTGGCCTGCGCCGCCAGCATCCATGCTTCGCCCGACTTGCCCGCCAGTGAGTCCGCCATGCCCTGCATGGTCTCCTGGTCTCCCTCCAGGAAGGCGATCAAATAGGGTCCGATGTAGAGGTCACGATAGGTGAAGCCCTTGTCCAGGGCCTGTTGGTAGATCTCCTTGGCCTCGGTGAGCCGATTCAGGCTCCTCAGGGCCTCGGCGAGGTTGGTGTAGGGAAAGACGTGGCCGGGGTTGAGCTCCACTGCGATGCGGCTCTCTTCGATGGCTCTTTCGAACCACCCCAGTTCGTTGTACTGCACGGACAGATTGTTGACCGGGGTCCAGTCGCGAGGATAGGCCAGCTTGAACTGCTCGTAGGCCTCGATCTCCTTGTCTGCGTTCCCCGTAACACTGGAATGGTAGTGAGCCGTGATGTAGAGCTCCTCTCGTTCGCTGACCTGGTCGCGAAGCTCGTAGGCCCGGGTGTTGTACTCCTCGGCGGTTTCCCGCTCCTTGAGGTTGGCGTAGATCGTGCCCAGAGCACCGTAGACCTGCGCGAACTCGGGATCGAGCTCGATGGCCCGCTTGAACAGAGGAATGGCTTCTTCCTCCCGTCCACTGGATCTCAGCTTCTGGCCTCGGCTGTAAGCCTTCAGGGCTTCCAGGGAAGAGGTCGTGGCTGTCTCGACTGGAGCGTCATACTTTTCGATCGAGGCCAGGGATTCACCGAGCTTGTGGCGAATCTCCACCGCCGCTGTTCCGACGGCCCCCAAGACCTCTTCCTTGCTCGAGGCCTCTACCTGCTCCCGCGCCAGCGCTCGGCCTGACTTACACTCGTCTGCCGTGAGCGTGACGACGTAGTTGCTGCCCAGCGGGGCGATCTCGCCTCTGACCAGGGCCTTGAGTCCCTGGCGCTCGCAGATCTCGTGCGCGATCTCGGGCGTGACGCGATCGTCGGCCTCGCGGCCCATGAGCCGCAGCGCCTCCTGCACCCGCCGCTCGGGCAGGATGTTGAGGTAGGGCGACTCCTCGAGCTTCACGGCCAGAGCCTGCTTGAGGGTGTCGTCGAAGACGGGATCGCCGGTGGTGTTGGTGAAGTCGGTGAGTAGGAGTACATCGCTGTCGGCGAGGGCAACGGTTCCAGGTTGCTTCTGCAGGAGCAATGCAATCATTGCCACTGCTGCTAGCAGGAGTGCCGAAAGGATCCAAAGAGTCCTTTTCTTGGTGGATGTTCGGGCGGGCTCGGCAATCGGAACTCCTGCTGATGGAGTGCCCATGACCGCTGGGTGGGCACCCGAGATGGCGACCTGCGGGCCGGAAAACGCTGGTTGCGCTGCAGTGACGGAACCGCTGGAAATCGGAGCTTCCTGGGCGGATTCGGGGGCTGGAACGATGGCAGAGGAGTGTCCCGACTCCATGTCTCTTCGTAGGCGGCGCAGGTCGGTGTGCAGCTCGAGTGCACTCTGGTAGCGCAGCACGGCATTCTTCTCCAGTGCCTTGTCGAGAACCTGCTGGAGCTCCCAAGGGGTTTCGATTCCAAGATGAGAGGGGGGCGCGGGAGCCCGGTTCAGGATCTTGTCGAAAACGGCCGCCTGGGTGACGCCGGAGAAGGCCTGCTTGCCTGTGATCATCTCGTAGATAACGGCGCCCAATGAGAAGAGATCCGAACGGGCATCGACTTGCTTGCCCAGAGCCTGTTCGGGCGACATGTAGGCCACCGTTCCCATGGCATTGCCCGATCCGGTGAGATCAGCCGTCTGGGTGGGCGCATCGGCGACGATGGTCTCTTCCTCGCTCGCCGGTATGATCTGCAGCGCCATTTTGGCCAATCCGAAATCGACGACCTTGGCTTGCCCAC
>JAUWSP010000436.1 GCA_030610025.1 Acidobacteriota bacterium
CAGAACCCGATCGTCTCTCTCGACATGGAGCGATTGTCCGGACTCGAAGGGCTCGACGTGGAATCACGACTGGCCACCTTCGGGGCTGGAATCCGCGGTCCCGAGATCGAATCACGGCTGGCGCCTAACGGCCTCACCCTGGGTCACTTCCCCCAGTCCTGGGAGCTCTCGACCCTGGGAGGTTGGATCGCCACCCGTGCCTCGGGGCAGGAGTCGCTCGCCTATGGCGGCATCGATCGGATGTTGGCTGGGGTCGAGGCGGTGACTCCCACCGGAGGCCTCCAACTGGCAGCCATGCCTTCAACCGCATCGGGTCCCGATTTGCGGCACTTGCTGCTGGGCAGCGAAGGGCGCTTCGGAGTCCTGACACAGGCCACAGTCAGGGTACAGCGACGGCCGGAGTGCATGCAGGTAGAAGCGCTCTTGCTACCCAGCTGGGAGGAAGGTCTGGAGGCGGCCAGGGAGCTGACCCAGAATCGTCTATCGCTGCAGCTCCTCCGGCTCTCGGATGAGCCGGAGACCGAGGTGGCCCTGCGAGCCGGGCTCGCCGACCACTCTCTCGCCGCGCCCCTGCTGCGGGGTTGGATTCGATTGCGCGGCATACGTGGTTCAGGATGCCTTCTGCTTTGCGGCGCTGCCGGCAGCGTGGCTGAGACCGAGACCTGCCTGGACCGTGCAGCCGCAATCCTGAGGCGCCATGGAGCCGTCGCTCTCGGACGACGACCGGGACGCCGCTGGCTCGAGGATCGGTTTCGCCACCCCTACCTGCGTGATTCCCTTCTCGATCGGGGCATCGCGACCGACACCCTGGAGACCGCCGCTCCCTGGTCCGGCCTACCGAGCCTGGCTCAGAGCGTACGAGCGGCACTCGAGTCCGCGCTAGAGGAAGAGCAGGAGACGACCAGCGTACTGTGCCACCTGTCGCATCCATACCAGGACGGCGCGTCGCTCTACTTCACCTTCTTCTTCCGCTGCCCTACCGACGTCGATCAAGCCCTCGGCCGCTGGGCCCGGCTCAAGCGTCGCGCCACCGAGGCCCTGATGGAGGCCGGCGGTACCCTCACCCACCATCACGGTGTAGGCCGCTGGCACGCCCCGTGGCTGGAGCAGGAGGTTGGTAGCACGGGCCACAGGCTGCTCGCAGCCGCCGCACGAGCTGTCGACCCCGAGGGCATTCTCAACCCACAGGTGTTGCTGGATCCGGAGGATCGACTGGAGGCCTGATCATGTTCCCCGATGGCTGGCGCCGACGTACCCTCGAAGCGCTGAACGAGCCTTTCGACCTGATCATCATCGGTGGCGGGATCACCGGCTGTGGGATCCTACTCGACGCCGCCCAGCGGGGGCTGCGCCCCCTGCTGCTGGAGAAGGGCGACTTCGCCTCGGGCACCTCTTCGCGTTCGTCCAAGCTCATCCATGGTGGCCTGCGCTACTTGAAGGAGATGCAGTTCCGGGTCACCAGGATGGCCTGCCGCGAGAGGGACCGGATGCTGGCGTTGAATCCACTGCTGGTCCGGCCAGTGCGTTTCATCTATCCGGCCAGCCATGGAGATCGGGTTCCCGGCTGGACCGTCGACCTGGGACTCTGGATGTACGACCGCCTCACCCACCGCTCCGACAAGCACGCTCATCTCGAGCTCGCAGATGTGCAAGATCTGGCTCCTGGCCTTGCCACCGATCAACTGGAGCGGGCGATGATCTACACCGACGCACTGACCGACGATGCCCAGCTGACGCTGGCAGTCGCCGCGACCGGCTGCGCCTACGGCGGTCGAGCCCTGACCCGGACCCAGGTCGTGGAGGCCGTACGGGACACCACCGGCCGAGTCCGCGGGGTCGTGGTGCGAGACCTCGAGAGCGGCAAGACCCATCGCATCGAAGCCCATCTGGTCATCAACGCGACCGGCGTCTGGGTGGACGAGATGCGGCAGGTCCTCGGGTTGAATGGCTCCCGACTGCGCCCCTCACGAGGCTCCCACCTCATCGTCTCGCCGCGCCGCCTACCCTTGAAAGCAGCCCTCACGGTACCGTCACCCGACGATGGGCGACCGGTCTTTCTCATCCCCCATCCCGAGGGCGTCCTCGTGGGAACCACCGACATCTTCCACGAGGGTGGCCTCGACGACCCCCGCGTCACCAGGGCCGAGCTCCAGTACCTGCTTCGAACATTGCAATCGCACTTCCCCGAGAAAGGGCTCTCCGAAGAAGACATCGTCGCCTCTTTCGCCGGTCTGCGACCGATCCTCGGAACGCACACCGACAAGCCTTCGGAGGCGAGTCGCGAGGAGGAGCTATGGGAAGAGGAGGGTGTTCTGTCGATCGCCGGTGGCAAGCTCACGACCTGGCGGGCCATGGCCGAGGAGGCGGTAGACGAGGCACTCCTGCTGCTACCTGAAGAAATCGCCGAAGCAGCAGAGCCCTGTTACACCTCGGGGACTCCTCTCCTCGGACTGGCACCGTCCGATCTCTCCCAACGGCTGCAGCAGCTGGGCCACGCCATCGACCCGCAGGTCGCCGACGGTATGGCGAGGCGGCTGCGAAGCACTGCCTGGTGGGCGGTTCGAGGGATCCGCGACGACGGCGATCTCCATCCCGTGATGGAGGGCACCGATCTGACGGCCGCCGAGGTCCGCGCTCATCTCGCTTTCGGAGGTGTCCTCCACCTCGAGGATCTCCTGCTGCGCAGAGCCCGCTTCGGTCTATGGTCACCCGAGCTCACGATGGAGCTGGCGACTCGCCTTCGACCCCTCTTCGAGGAGGTCAGGGATTGGGATCACGAGCGGTGGCAGCAGGAAGAAGAGGGTCTGGCTCGCGCACTCGACTCCTGGTCACCTCGGGGTGTCGTGGAGACCTGAGCCACCGGTGGTCGGCGCATCGTCCAGGAAGCCTGCAATGTAGGCTTTCAGCGCGGCGCGACTCTCGGAGTCGAGGCCGTAGAACTCCACCCCAACCTGGGTCAGCTCACCGATCGCGCGACGGCCAAGGTTGGGAACGCTCGCGACCCTCGCCAGCGCCTACCAGGGACTCTTCCTCAACATGACCTCGAGGGGAAGGCGAGCCTCCAGCTCGGGTACGAAGTCCGTCTCGATGAGCATGCCGGAGAGGCTCAGCTTGCGGACCGAGAACTGATAGTCACTGTCCAACTCGACCACCTTTGGCTGCTCCGGGGCAAAACGGCCGAAAACGGAGTCGTCCACCTCGACCACGGCATGGTCCCTGATGATCTCCCACAGCTCGTGCAACCGCTCGCCGGCCAGTACTTGAAAGCGAAGGCCAGCCCGATAGACGGGAATCACCTCTCCCGAAGGGTTCTTCTTGGTGCTTCTCAACCTGCACCAGGCCACCGTGGCCACCAGCGTCACCCGCCGTCCACCGTTGTCGAGATTGACGCTGTAACGGCGGCCAAACTGGAGATAGTCGTTGGTCTCGAGAGCCATGCCACCGAGACTCAGGTTGACCACCCGCACCTCCATGGGCACCACGAGGCGTCCACCGAGGC
>JAUWSP010000401.1 GCA_030610025.1 Acidobacteriota bacterium
AGGGCCTGGAATAGTCTCAGAAGAAGGTCATCTGCTCCAGGACGGAGGCGCGTTCATCGCGTCTCCGTCTTGGCGCATCCCATTCCGCTGCTGTAGCCACCGACTGTACTGGAGTGGGAAGCCAGGAGAGTAGCCCAGGTACTCGCGCTCCTGTTCGGAAGAATCTTCCACCACGATCATCCCGTGCTCGATACCCGGAAACACCTCGTATTCGATCGGCGCGCCTTCAGATCGGAGACCTTCGAGAACCTCCACACTCCAGGGCGTAGGTGCGCTGGAATCGTCGCCTGCAAACAGCCATAGGCTGGGTATCCCGAGACCCCGGATCGTCGCCTCGGGGTCGTAGAGGCGGTCGATGCTGCCGAAGACCACTTCGAAGCCGACCAGTTTGTCGAACCACTCCCAGGCCCACAGGGGCACCGGGGTGCCGGTCATATAACCCACCGTAGAGTCACTCTTCTGGAGGGCTGGGAACCAGGGTTTGTCCCTTGCCGTCTCGACAGCCGCCTTCAGCTCTGAGTAGACGTCCTTTCGACGCTCATCGACGATCTTGGACGCGATCTCGTTGATTGCATCGACCTCGGCGATCTCACGATCGCCGAAACCCTCGTGCCGCAGAGACCAGACATATCCCCAGCGGTCCTCATCGAACACCGGACGAGCGACGCCGTAGTTGACGACGATCGTGTTGACTTGCGCTCCCTGAGCCGCTGCCATGGGGGCGATCCAACCGCCCTGGCTGAAGCCGACCAGACCGATTCGAGCTGGATCCACCTCTGGCTGAGCTCTCAGGAAGTCGACGGCAGCTTTGACATCCCTCGCAAGGTCTGGGAAGTTCTGGGAGTAGCTCCCCTCGGAGTCTCCGGTACCCCGCTTGTCGAAGACGAAGCCCGCCATGCCGTGCGCCGCGGCCAGATAGGGAAGTCGGTAGCCATAGACAGCTTGATCCCTCCCCGAGCCATGAACCGCCACCTGGACGGGAATCGGCCCGGCTGCCTCCTCGGGTAGCACGAGCAGCCCTCGAAGAGAGAGCTCACCAGAAGAAAAGTGGACTTCGCGCTCTCGGAACGGAAGTCTCTCGATCTCGATCTCTTCGCCGCCTTCTGCCCGCCATGTTAGCGCTGTGACGCCGCCCGCCGCATCTCGCTGCACCTCGCCACGAAGTGTCACCGGTTCCTGGCTTCGCCATCCATCGCCCGACTCGAAGTGATCGACGTCGGTCATGAACAGGGTGCGGGTCTCGCCACTCTCGGGGCTCATCACACGGGCGGTGTCCTGTCCGTTGACGACAAGGATCAGCAATTCGTTGTCAGGAGTCCGATAGGCACCGGCCAGGGAATCGGCCAGATTCGGTCCCTCGGGCCAGAAATACCAGAGCAACCCAACGGCCAGGAGGATCACGACACCGGCCAGGACGATCCCAGACCACTTCAGAAGCCGACGTATCGCCAAGGGGTTCTCCTTATCTCGTCAGTCGGTAGATGAGCACTGCCACGCGCTTTGCGTTCACCGACAGGGTCGTCAGATCGATGTGCTCGTCTACCGTATGGCCCTTCCAGCCCACGGGTCCAAGGCCGGCAAGACCAGCCTCCACATCCGCTGCAACGAAAGAGATATCGGCCGCCCCGCGTTGACCCGGGTCGAGAATTTCGAGCTCTCCGAATCCCAGATCACGGCTGACACCTTCGAACTGAGCCAGGAGGTCATGGTTGCCCTGCGAAGGAAACATGGCCGGATAGCCGTCCTCGAAGCTGATCTCGGCCTCCGCACCCGGTAGTGAAAGGGCCACGATCGCCCGCATGGTCTCTCGAGCATTCTCCTTCTGCTCTTCCGACAGAAACCGTAGATCGCCGTGCACCACAGCGGTCTCGGCGATCACGTTGGTCTTGCCGAAAGCCGTTCCCCGGTTGGCCTGCGAGTCGTAGTCGATCGAGGTGCCACCCAGAATGACTCCCGGATTGAAAGTGAGGTACTGCTCACCGCGGAGCTGGGAATAGAAGGCGTCGAGAATCCGACTCGCCTCGAAGATGGCTCCAGCACCATTGCTGTCGTCGAAGATCTGGGACGAGTGGGCCGCCTTGGCTCTCACCTGCAGGGTCCACCCACTGGCACCTCGGCGAGCGATGGTAGCGGTATGGATGTCACGTACCCCCGCCTCGAAGCCAAGGGCGATGTCGCTGCGGCGCCCCGCCTCGACCAGGTCCTTTCGCGACACCGCCACCGGCTTGCCGGGGTTCTCCTCGTCTCCGGTGAGAGCCACGATAATCCGGGTGTTGTCGAGGGCGCCGGCATCGTTAAGGGCCTTCAGCGCGAAGAGGATTACCAGATTGCCCCCCTTCATGTCGTCCGTGCCGGGCCCATAACCGAGATCGCCTTCGCGGCGGAAGTGCTGGAAAGGACTATCGGGCTCGAATACGGTGTCCAGATGCCCGATCAGGAGGACTCGCTTGCCGCGATCCCCATCCACCTCGGCAAACAGATGACCACCCCGCTCCAGCTCGGATGGTTGGTCGATCCAACGGGTCACAAAGCCAAGGGCTCCCAGCTCGCGCTCGAAATAGGCACCCACTCGACGAATGCCCTCGGGATTCATCGTGCCACTGTTGATTTCAACGAGCTCCCCGAGGGCGGTGATGGCTTCTTCGCGGCGCGCATCCACCGCCTCCACGATCCTGGCCTCGGTCGCTTCCAGCGAGGCAGCTCGGATCGGTAGAGCCACGAAACAACACAGGAACAGGGTGGCCAGAGCGACAGCGTTCCCAATCTTCTTTCTCATCGGTAGAAATACCTCCCGGTCTCCTTGATTCCCGCAGAGAATCATAGGCCATCCGGGGATGGTGAGCAGGGAAGAGCCATCTCCAGCTCGGAATGAACCGCGCTCGGGAGTGGCGTCATCAACAGAACAACGGCTCGGAGCCGTCGTAGAATGGTGTGGTGAGCGAGCTCCTGAAGGATCTCGACCTCGAGGATTCGTCCACCGACTCGGCGCCCAAACCCAACCGCATCGAACAGACAATCGTTCTTCTTGCCGACGCAGTCTGGGGGGTGGTCGGGCTGGTGCTGTGGATCCCACAAATCGTGCGGGTCGTGATCACCAGCGCGGTTCGCCTGATCCACTCCGCTCTGACCCGACAACCGATCGACGCGATACGGGGCCCGATTCGTAGAGTCAGCCGGTTCTATGTCGACGGCTTCCTGACGCCGGGCAAGCCCAGATCGACCGGGGGCTACGCGTCGCGCGAGCCTCGTTTCGGCCGATTCCTGCTCGAGGCGGCCTGGGTAGCTTTCGTCTGGATGGCTGTCCTACGTCTGGTAAGTCAGGAGAGCTTCGAGAAGGTCTGGAATGCCACCACCTCGATGGCTTCCAGCGCCTGGGATGTCCTGGTCGACCTGGCAAAAGACCTCGTAGCTCAGCTACCCCTAGGGTTCGGTGCCCTGCTCGAGCTCGGCACGGCGCCGCGACTCATCCTCGGGGTTCTGGTGATTCTGGTCCTTGTCGGCGGGTTCGTTCTGGGACTGCGACGTCGCTGATTCGCTTCCCGAGTCGGCCGGGCGATCCCTGCTCCGGGCGCCCGCCAGGGCTCACGCCCACTTGTAGATCACTGAATTGATGTTCATGCCCGCCCCGACCGAGCCGAAGACCACGACATCTCCACTGTTCAGGCTCTGGCCGGCGAGCTCTTCCCTGACGATCAGGTCGAGAAGGGTCGGAACGGTGGCCACCGAGCTGTTGCCAAGGTAGGAGATCGTCATCG
>JAUWSP010000212.1 GCA_030610025.1 Acidobacteriota bacterium
TGACCCCGCGAGTAGATTGTGGAAAGCGTCTGTCAGATCAGGCCAACCGCAGGGAGGAGCACCGGAGGCAACCTTGCAGGTTGTTGAGGAGCGACGAGCGAGGACGGCCTTAGATGGCGGGCGATCTCCGCTAGATACCGTGGGGCCCATGAATAATGCGGGCTAGGGCTGGCTAGGGCTGCCGATCGAACTCCAACTGCACCAACTGATCTCCGACTCGCAGGCGAACAGGGCCTCCCAGACGTTTCAGGTCCGCAAGGCTCGGAAGTTCCTCCAACCCCTCAAAGGTGGCAATCTCCGAGGGATCCAGTGAGCCCCACGGCTCCGTGGGATCCACGCCTTGTTCGATCCACAGTCCATCCAAGAGCTCGAAACGGCGCCCGTCGATCTCCGTAGCTTGCGACGCCAGGCCGGCGCCAGGGGCCTCGGCGAGTGTCACCCCCTCGTGCCTTGGCTGAGGCGATTCGGCACGACCGCGCTCGGCCAGCGATAACGGCCTTTCGAGTGCCGTCGCCTTGACTGGCTCGGACGCCTCTGCTGGTGGCACCTCGGCTTCCAGGACCACGGGAAGCCCCTGATTCTGGCGATGAAGGCCCCAGGAGAACAGATAGATGATGGAAACCAGAGCGATGACCATCCCGAGGGTCGGCATCCAGACCCAGCGCTCGATGTGCAGACGCTTGGCGCTGTTCTCCAGCCGATCCAAGAGGCTCTCCTCCCGCACTCTGGTTGCAGCGCTCTGCAGCACCTGCTGTTCGAGATAGGGTGCCGGCGAGATCCTCCCCAATCCCTCGAGGCTCTGGACCACGCGGTGCAGCCCCTCGAGCCGATGCTGACACTGCTCGCAGTCCTGAAGATGACGCTCGACTCGGAGTCGACGTTTCCGGGTCAGCTCGCCATCCAGGTAGCTCGAAAGCATTTCCACCGATGCGTGACTCATGACTCAGAGGTCTCCAACAATGTCCTCAGACGATCGCGACCACGGGCGATCCTCGAGCGCACGGTGCCAATCCTGATCCCGAGCACTCGAGCGATGTCCTCGTAAGCAAGGCCCTCGAGATCGCGTAGAACGACCGCTTCGCGAAACGGCTCGGGAAGACGACCGAGGGCCTGCGTCACCGTCTCCCCACGATCGCGGGCCAACGTTTGGTCCTCCGGGCCCCGGCGGGTATCAGGCACCTGTTCGACCCTCTCGAGAGAACCCGAGAGGATCCGCGTTCGCCAGGTTCGATCTCTTCGAAAACGGCTCCGACAGCAGTTGACGGCAACCCGATAGATCCAGGTCTTGAGGCTGGATCGTCCCTGGAACTTTCCACAGTAGCGGTGCACTCGCAGAAAGGTCTCCTGAGATACGTCTGCGGCCTCCTCCGCGTCCCCAGTCATGCGAAGGGCCAGGTTTGAAGACCATCTCTGCATGACGGCGGTAGATCTGCTCGAATGCCGTTCGATCGCCGTAGCGATGGCGCTCGACCAGTTCCAGATCGGTATCGCCCGACGCTTCTGCCATGAGTACGGCCTCTTGCATGGGTCCCTGTGGCGGGCGTGGCCCTACCTCTGACAACCCGCCTCCACAGTATGGGACCCCAATGAGAGGGCGAAAGTTCCCGAATCGTCGCTATCGGCCAGCCGCTACCCGCGTTGTGTTGTCGCCCTCGGCCTGACCATAGTAGCTGAGGATTCCACCGACAATGGCCTCGGCCACCTGCTGGCGGAATTGCGGAGTCTGCATGAGCTTGCGATCCTCGGTGTTGGCCAGATTGCAGACCTCCAGGAGAACCTCGGCTGGGATCGCGTTGTAGCGCAAGACAGCGGGCACCCAGGCCCGTCGACTGCGGATGACCTTCTCGCGAACGGGCTTGTCGGGATGCACCGCCAATCCACGATCGTGAAAGGCACCCAGGATGTTCGAGGCCAACTCCCGCGACAGGCCCTCGCTCTTCACCCTTTCTCGACTCGAGTAACTCACCTGCGGGCGCTCCTTGACCTCCCGGCGGGAGGCGTAGACGGCGCCACTCTTGCCATAGGTGCCGGTCCGGTACTTGGCGCCGGGTATGTAGACCATGGCACCTCGCAGGGAGGCGTGTAGAGAGTCGGCGTGAATGGAAACGAACACCACCTTGTCGGGGTCGCCGCCCTTCTCCACCGCCTGCCGATAGATACTGTTGGCCAGATACCAGCGCAGGTGCACCCCGACTCTGGAATCTTCGATCTGATAGTTCGGGGTCGTCAGCACCCGATGGCTCTTCGAATACGGCAGTTGACCTCGCTGGGAAACGGTGTGGGCTTGACCATCCTGAGTCGTGGCAATGACAGTAGCGGCGGTGCTGCCTGCCAGGGTCTGCATGGCTCGGACCATGATGTCGTAGACGTAGAGACTCTCCCAGACTCCGGATACCGAGGCACCGACGTCCTTACCACCATGACCGGCATCCAGAACCACCGTGACACCGCTGAGCTGGGTCGCGGTCACTACATTGCTGAACTGGGCGCTCGCTATCAGACCCTCTTCGTATTCCCGGCGCGCGGGATGTCCGGCTGGAAGGTACTCGGGAAGGAGAAGGCTGAAGGGGATCCTCACTTCATAGCCAATGGGAATGTCGGTGACATCTCGTATCCCGCTTCTCGCGGCCACCTCCTGTGCCAGGCCGTTCACATCCTCCGCAAACACCCGCCCGGTGAAGCGCACCACAACACTCGAGTAGAGCGCCTCTCCCGGCTTCAGACGGTAGATCGCAAACTCGCCTTGCTGGTCGCCGCTGTATTCGAGATGGTACGGCGAGCTGGGCGGCAGCGCGGAGCGGAGCGAAGGGCGCAGCAAATGTGCTGGCACGAGAATCATCTGACCAGGAGTCAGATCATCGTCGGTCAGTTGGTTGTTCTCCCGAATGGCTGGATAGTTCTCGCCCTGTCCCGTGAACCACTCGGCGAGATGCCAGAGGCTTTCTCTCGACGGCCCGTTGGCGCTGTGCACCCGATGCTGCCAGCCACCGGCCACGGCGCGGTCGTCCTCGAACAAGGCCCTGACCACCTGGACCTGGTAGTCACTGTCGAGCGCCGCGAAAGGGATCCGATAGCGAATGCCCGCCTGGAGCCGCTGAGAGCCGCCGTTCTCCGCCGCCACCATCGAGATGGCATCTTCGCTCGAACAGAATCGACGGCTGAAGCTGATTAGCCCCTCGCCCCGTCTCGGTGAGGCTTCGAGGTAGAGCTCCTGACTTTCTGTCAGGACAGCGAGCGAACCATCTTGAAGATGAACCCTGAGACCGTCCTGACTGGCGTCGGAGTCCTCGGCCGAGCCAGGGGATCCCAATGCGAGGAGGCAGGACACCACCACCACCAGCACTATTGCGCTCTGCTTCAAATCGAAATTCCCTTTGATTCGTCGGTAGTTATGGCCATTTGTTAAAGTCAAATTTTAGTGTTGACAGCCGCTCAAGGCAACTAGCAGACCAGAAGGCTCACAGAAGATCCCCGATCGCCATGACTCACCGAGATTCGGACCCGCTCTTGCACGGCGTCAATCTCGAGCGGCATTTCACCACTTTGCTGCAGAGGCGCCCTCTGGTGCTGGCAGCCGAGGCTGCAGGGCCAGTCGCCTGTCACCTTGTTGGCGGCGCCCTGAGGGACGCAGCTTTGGGCTTGGAGTTTCGCGACCTGGATCTGGTGATCGAGCACGATGGGCTGACGTTCGCCAGTCAGCTCGCCTCCAGCCTTCCAGCCCGGCTGGTCAAGCTGGGTGGCGATCGCTTCGCAGCCTATCGGCTGGTAGCCGACGACCTTACGGTGGATATCTGGGATCGGCAGGGAGTCGCTCTGGAGGCCGACCTGGCTCGCCGAGATCTGACGATCCACTCGTTTGCGCTCGAGATCCCAGACGCAACGGTGGTCGATCCTTTCTCCGGACTCATCGATCTGGCAGGCAGGAGCCTGCGAGCCACTTCCGAGACCAGCTTTTCAAGCGACCCGCTGCGAGTGCTTCGCCTGGCCCGATTCGCAGGGCAGCGTCCCGGCTTCACGGCCACCGAACGGACCCTGGAGCTGGCTACCGACTCCGCTGCCGACCTCGACCGCGTTCCAATCGAACGGATTCGCGGGGAGCTGGAGCAGCTTCTGAAGCTGCCCGGCTTCTTGTCGGCAGCCGAGATTCTCCTCCAATTGAACCTCTATCCCGGCCTATGGCTCTCCCAGCCTGGGCACGGCGCGTCCATACCTGACCGAGAAGAGCTGCAGAGCCGGTTGCGTCATCTGGAGCTCCTTGCCGACCATTCTCGAGGTCGAGTCGAACGGGCGACCGCACGTCAGGCAGTCCTGTTCGCGTGCCTCCCCTCGAGCTCGGGCCAGACAGTTGCTGGCACCGTCGAACGCTGCCAACGAGACGGACTGCTGACCAGGGCCAGTGCCAAGCGGCTGAAGATCCTGATGGGTTGGGATGGCCTGCCCCGAGACACAGAGGGACAGCGTTGGTTTCTCCATCGGACCGGCAGCCTGTGGCCCACTGTGGCCTGTTTTCTGGCTGCAAGAGATGAAAGGCCCTCTACCCTTTCGGAGTATCAGGAAGTAATGGCTCGACTCGACGCGATTTGCCTCGAGTCCGGGGAGGAAGTCTTCGAGCCCAAACCGCTCGTCACGGGAGCCGATCTGGTTTCACTACTGGGCCTGCAAGAGAACAGGGTGCTCGGTGAAATCCTTGCTACCCTCCTGCGCCAGCAGATCGAAGGCCGGCTGGCCAGCCAGGACGAGGCGCTGGCACTGGCGAGGGAGCTCGCCCTCGAGAACCCTGACACTACGGACTGAGAGAGAGGATCAAGACTTCGAGGTCCGAGAAACCTCGAGGATTCATCAGCGGGAATTCATCAGGCGCTGGTTCAGCTCCTTGATGCGCTCAGAGAGTTTGTCGATCTTCTCCTGCGCTTCTTTGCGAAGTCTCGAATACTCGTTGCGCAGCTTCTCGGTCTGCCGCTCCATCTCCGCTGCCTGCTCCTTGAGCTCCTGAACGTCATGGTCCCGGTCAGCCACCGAATGATCGAGCTTGGTGATCTCCGAGTCCTTCTCGGCCAGACGAATCTTGAATTTCTCTTCCTGCTCCTCGTACAACTTGCGGTACTGCTGAAGCTCCATGATCTGCGAGAAATCCGACGTCGTCGGGCTCATATCGCCTCCTCGTTCCTCGATGGCCGGGAACATCTTGCGCAGTTTCAATGAGAGATCCTCGGGTTCGGGAGAGTTCCTCATCGCCTCGGCGTAGGTGATCGTTCCGTGAACCAGGAGGGCCAGCAGAGACTGGTTCATGGACTGCATCCGGAAGAACGAGACCGAGGACTCCATCTCTTCCATGAGCTTCGCGCTCTCTCCCCTGTCGATCAGCTCGCAGATTCGAGGCGTTGCTCGCATGATCTCCATGGCCGCCACCAGACCCTGACCGTCTTTGCGTTCGACCAGTTGCATGGACACGACCGCCTTGAGCACCTGAACGAGCTGCACCCGGGCCTGCTTCTGGCTGTCACCGGAGAAAGTGTCGAGGATTCGATCGATGGTCTGGGCGGCACTGTTGGTGTGCAGCGTGGAAAA
>JAUWSP010000480.1 GCA_030610025.1 Acidobacteriota bacterium
GCCGCCACTGGCCACCGTGGGTGTGGCCGGCGAGGACCAGGGAGACGCCCCGGTTCACGGCTTCTGGAAAGACATCCGGGTTGTGAGAGAGCAAAAGGCTCGCAGTGCCGTCAGGCCGTCCTTCGAGCGCCTCGTCGAGCCGTGGCTCGCCACACAGAAGGTCGTCGACTCCTGCCAAGAACAGGCGGCCATCGCCTCTTTCGAGCACCACCGAGCAATTCTGCAGAAAGCGGACACCACTGGACTCCAACATCCCAATGAGAGCCTCGGGTTGGCCGGTGTAGTGGTCGTGATTCCCGAGAACTCCGTACACACCGAGAGGAGCTGCCAGGCTCTTGAAGGCCGATAGCGTCGGCTCCACCTCGTCCAATCGAACAGTGGCGAAGTCACCCGCCAGGAGAATGAGATCGGGCTCCAGGCTCAGGAGCCTCTCGAAGGTTCGCTCCAGGGCTTCGGGGGAGAGGAACGGACCGGCGTGGAAATCGGAGATCAGAAGCACTCGCAGACCGGCGAGGCCGGCGTCCAAGCCATTGAGGACAATCGATGCTTCGGAGATCGTGAGATCCCGTTCGAGGGCTCGACTGTAAGGCCACCAGATCCCCGGGACACGTGGAAAGATGTGATGGCTCAGGAACTTGTTGATCCAGCGCTCGGTTCTGCGAAACCAGCCCCTGGCTGGGTTGAAGAGGTGCCTCAGCCTGAAGCTGGTGGCTGCCGGTGGCCCCATGGCCTCGTGATGAACGTCGGGCAGGTCTCGAGGGTGGCCCGAGGGCTCCGACTTCTCAGTCCGAGTCGATCGAGGTGTCGATTCGGGCGGCACCTCGCGAGGCGGTGGTAGGTCCGAGAATCGCATGGCGGCGAGGCTATTGCCGAAATGGCAGAGACAGGTCCGCAGTCGGCCGAAGCTCTTCATCGATCGCGCGTCCCAGGCGCATCACGATCTCGGGAATCGCTTCGATGTCGGTGAATGACGTGCGGAAGTTGACCACACAGATGCGCAGGGCGAAGCGCTCCTGGATGATGGCGTTGGAGAGATAGACCTCACCGGAGCTCTCGATTCGAGCCAGGAGCTTCTGATTCAACGAGTCGAGATAGGCGCGTACGGGCTCGGTCTCGGAATGATCGAGAAGATCCTTGGGGAGATAGCGGAAGGTCGTGATGCTGAGATTCTGCGACAAAGGCTCGATCTCCGGGTAGTCGGCCAACAGGTCGTACAGAGCCCTGGCCAGATCGATGTCGTCTCGAATCATCTGAACGTAGCCCGAGCGACCCACTTGCTGTAGGGCTAGCCAGACCTTGAGGGCGCGAAAGCCGCGCGAATTCTGTAGCCCGTACTCGAAGTAGTTCGTCGCCACCTCGCCGAAGTGATAGTAGGGCGGGCTGTGTGCGAAGGTGCCGCGCAGGGCCTCCGAGTCTCTCACCAGGGCACAGCCCGCCTCCAGGGGAGCGTAGAGCCATTTGTGTGGATCCACGGCCACGGAGTCGGCCTCCGGCATGCCTGCCAGCAGCTCGGCCGCCTCGGGAACCGCAGCGGCAAGCGCGCCATAGGCACCGTCGACATGGAACCAGAGATCTCGTTCCCTGCACAGGGTCGCGAGCGCCTCGAGTGGGTCGATGGCCCCGGTGCTGACGGTGCTGGCTGTGCCGACGACCAGGAAGGGTTGATCTCCGTCCGAGAGGTCCCGGTCGATCTGGCTCTTCAGGTCCGCCAGATCCATGCGTGACTCATCGTCGACCCGAATTGAGCGCAGCGAGTCGGTACCGAGTCCTGAGATGTCCATGGCCTTGTGGATCCAGGTATGAACCTCGGTCGAGGCGTAGACGCGAAGTGGACCCGCCGGATTGGCATCCAGGCCCAGGCCCTGCAGATTCCAGGCAGCTTTCGAGGAGCGAGCGGTGAGGAAGCACACGATGTTCGCCAGGTTTCCACCACTGACCAGAAGGCCGCCAGAGTCCTCCGGGTAGCCAATGAGCTCGGCGATCCAGCGTACCGTCTGGGCCTCGATCTCGGTGGCCATGGGGGCGATGGGCCAGGCCCCCACATTGGGATTGACCGCAGCGGCGAGCAGGTCTCCCAGCATGCCGATGGGGGCAGGAGCGGAAGTGATGTATCCGAGGAAACGGGGGTGGCCGTTGAAGAGAGAGTGATTGAAGAGCAGTTTCGTTGTTGCCTCGAGCAGGGGCCCCGCCTCGGTGCCGTGATCTGGAAGGCCCCTAGAGGCTTTCAGCGCCTCACGGATCGTGCTGGGAGTCTCCGCGGGAGTGACAGGACGTCCGGGAAGCGACTCCAGTAACTCAGCAATCCGGTCCACGACCTGATGGCCAACTTTGCGGAACTCCTCGGGACTCATGTCCAGAGGGGCAGAACGGTTTCTCAGTGGATCCAGCCGATCGCTACTCGCCATGTCGGAAGCCTCCTTCTCCGGTCCTCATCGAGCGCGAATATACCCGATCCGCGAGGGTGCGGGCTCGATCGACGAACCTGTCGTCAGGCAGATCCTCCAGTAGAATCCAGCGTCATGCGCCATCCGTCGCGAATCGCCCTGCTCGGCCTGGTACTGCTTGCTACCGCGTGCGGTACCGGTGATTCGCCAGTGGAGGGAGTCGCCTACTACGACCTGGTCAGGAATCTGGACTCGATGGTTGTCGAAGGGGCAGATCCCTCGCTCGAGCCGGCCGCGGAACCTGAAGAGGACCTGCTGTTCCTGCCGGCTGGCGCCAGGGTGGAGTACCTCTTGTTCGCAGAACCCGAAAGCTCACTCCGGGCAGAGGCGGTCATGCTTCGGGGGCGAGGGGCTCGGCTGGAGGTCCTCCTGGAGACAGACAGTGAAGGTGAAGAGAAGCTGACAACGATTCGGAGATCGCAGGACGATCTTGCCGTTTCGTTGCAACTGGACTCTCGGACGCCGGTTCGTTTGAGCCTTCATTCGCTGGTCGATGATGCCGAACCCGGCAGTGGGATCGTGTTGGTGAAACCTACCTTGTCGGCTCCCGGGGCGATACCGGATCTGCCGCGGACGAGTTTGGTCGGGACGCCGCCGAGCCGCCCCAACGTCCTGATCTACCTGGTGGATACGCTTCGGGCCGATCGGCTCGGTTGCCTTGGGTACCCGAAGCCGACAACGCCGAATATCGACCGATTCGCCGACAGCGCGAGCTTGTATCTCAACGCTATCGGTCAGTCGTCCTGGACCAAAGCATCGGTGGCGTCGATCTTCACTGGACTCTGGCCTCCGGCTCATGGTGCTATCGGATGGAAGCACAAGC
>JAUWSP010000047.1 GCA_030610025.1 Acidobacteriota bacterium
ACAGGGTAGCCGCCAGGCGATACTCCTCGATCGCAGAATCCAGATCGCCACTCTTCTCCAGGGCATCGGCCAGAATCTTGTGGTTCACGCCATTGGCCGGATCCTCATCCACCGCGGCGCGGTACTCGGCAACAGCGTCCTCCCAGCGACCGGTGGACTGCGCTTCGAGACCGGCAAAGAGATGACTGCGTGAGAAATCGCCTTTCAACGAGCTCATCAAGGGATCCGGGAAGGTGAGACTGCCCGAGGCCTGCCTCGACAGATGCTCCCGCGCGGCGTCCAGGTCGCCCAGCTTGCGGTAGGCGAGCCCCATTTGCTGATGGATTTCGGCCGCTTCAGGCTCGAGCTCCAGGGCCGCTTTGTAAAGCTCCATAGCGGCCGCGTCGTCACCTCGCAGACTCGCGCTGCGTCCCAGGCCATAGAGCGCCAGGGCTGTAAAACCCTCTCTACTCCTCGACTTCTCGAAGTACTCCGGAGCCCCCTCCGGTCGATCCGAAAGGAGAGCCATCTGTCCCAGACGAATATGGATCGCCGGGTCGTCCGATCGCAGCTGGTGGGCTCTCTGCAACTGGCCCGTGGCTTCTTCGAGTCGCCGCTCTCCCTGGTAGAAGGCACCCAGATAGTAGGGCCAACGATAGTCCCCCGGGTCCAACCGCTGCGCATTCAGGAGCGCCGGTTCGATGACCGCCTGGTTCTCGTAGTAGAGAGCCGCGCGACCCAGCTCGCCATACGCCTCTGCAAGCTGAGACGGTTTCGTGCCGCTGTTCGCCTCCAGCTGGTCGATCGCCTCCCGTAGCTGTGGAAAGACCTCCTGCACGCCGGGCTCCACATCTGCCGTGAGCTCGACCTCCGGTATCGGCAACAGCTCCGGCAACTGAGCCGCGGAGGACGAGGGCAGACCCAAGGCGAGCCCCTGAATGAAGAGAGCCAGCAAGCCGGCTCGAACGCAGATTGAGATGTCGATTCGTTTTCGCATGGTCATGCCCGCACTCACAGGGGCTCCCGCACCGTCAGATAACTCTCGAGAGGAGGTTGAAGAATCCGCTGCACCTTGCCCGACTGCCAGAGGACCTCGACTTCGTGAATCTCCACATCCTTGTCGAATCCAAAGAGAACCCGGATGTCCGACGAGGACTGGTAGCTGCTACCAGCGATCACCCAGCGCTTCTGGACTCCCTGGCTGGTCTTGAGCGTTGCCACCGCTCCAACACCTTCGCTGTTGGCCGTTTCACTCCACAGACGCAGGCCCAGCCAGCCGCCGGCCTGGGTGTCGTTGCGGAGCAGGGAGAAGGCACGGCCGCTGCGCTGGATTCCGATGTCCGGATCGCCGTCGTTGTCATAGTCGGCGTAGGCCACGCCCCGCGAAACCGAAGGGCGCTTGTTCGGCAGCGGGCAATCGGGCTCGGCGAAATTGCCCTTTCCGTCACCGAGCAGCAGGACGTCGGGCTGCTCGTAGAAGACGTTGGCGCGTGGTGAGATCTCGACTGTGTGCCCGGTGCCGTTGAAGAAGTCCATATGGCCGTCACGGTTGAAGTCGGCCATGACCAGGCCGAATCCGACATAGTTGAACGAGGCAGCACCGAAACCGCTGGCAGCGGATGTATCCTCGAAGTAGAAGTCTCCCTGGTTGATGTAGAGCGTGTTGGTCTGCACGTCGAAATTGGCCACCGCCATGTCCGCATCGCCGTCGCCATCCACATCGCCGACCGCCACACCCATTCCGGCCTCTGGCATGCCATCGCGACTCACCGCAACTCCGGACATCAACGATAGATCTTCGAACGTCCCATCGCCCTTGTTGACGAACAAAAGGTTGAAGGTCATGTCGTTGGCCACGTAGACATCGGGCCAGTTGTCGGCGTTGAAATCCACGAAGAGCACGCCCAGCCCCTTGCCGTTGGCCGACTCGAAGCCCGACTCGAGGGTCTCGTCCTTGAACACCCCACCACCCTGGTTGCGGAAGAAGATGTCCATCTTGGGCTCGAATGGAGAGGGCCCACAGTACCAGCGCTCACCTGTCGAAGGGTGGAGGCAGAAGGGCTCCTGCTCGGGGTCGTGCTCGACATAGATCACCAGATAGAGATCCAGATCCCCATCCCGATCGGCATCCCCGAGAGCGGCACCAGAGCTCCATCCGTTGGCGCCTTCGACCTCCACGCCCGACTCGGTCGTGCGGTCCTCGAAGGTTCCATCACCCCGATTCATCAGCAGGCGATCGACGCCCCAGTTGGCGAGGAAGATGTCCGGCATCCGATCGCCGTCGAAATCGGCCCCGAGGACTCCCTGACCATAGCTCCGTTCGCCGGCACCGGTACGCGCCGTGACGTTCTCGAAGCGCCCGTCGCCGGTGTTTCGGAACAGCTGGTTGGTCGCCTCATCACTACCTTCTGCCGACGGGGGGAAAGGGCCTGATTGGACCAGATAACAGTCCAGCCAGCCATCGCCGTCGTAGTCGAACCAGGCGACTCCCGAGCCCATGGTCTCGGGGTTGTAGAAGCTCCCCGTTTCACCTCGAGCGTGGACAAAGAGGATGCCGACCTCTTCTGCCGCTTCTGCCATGGCGGCCCCACGGCATGAGTCCTGCTGAGCGACAGAAGCCACGGGCGAGCCAAACAATAGGCCAACCAACATCAGACCCAGCCACGACCCATCTTGCGTGGAGCGCTGCTCGCTCATTGGCTCTGCGCCATCTCCATGCGAATGCTGGCCAGCATCTGCCTCACATCCTGACGGCTGGGATCGAAGGCAACGGCTCGCTGCAGGCTCTCCACTGCTGCGTCCAACCGGCCCGCGGCCCGGTAGGCCCGGGCTTTTGCCAGGACCACTTCGATCGTCTCTTCGAGGCCCTCGAGATGAGCGATGGCCTCCTCGACCTGCCCCTGCCGAAGCATCAAGCCGGCCCGATCGACCTCGCCCTCTTCGATCTCGGCCATTCGGTTGCCCTCTTCCGCCGCGAGAATGAGCTGGTTGTAGATTTCGAACTCCGCCTTGCTGCCCTCCCGGTCTCCCTGGCGGGCCAGCAACATCGCCAATCCGTAGTGCGCCTTGTTCAGCTTGGGGGCCAGAAGGACCACTCGGCGATAGGTAGCGATGGCCTCTTCGGCCCGATTCGACCCCCGTAGAGCCTCGGCCAGATCGAAGAGCGTGCCGACATCTCGGGGGTTCTTCTGGGCCGCCTCCTCCAGCAGCTGCGTGGCATCCTCGAACTGACCTTGCCATAGGAGCAGCCGGCCCAGCTGTGACAATGGCATGAAAGCTCGGTCCGTGGCTTCGATCGCTTGCCGGTAGACCGGCTCGGCTTCCGCCATGCGGCCACTCTCCCAGAGGATGGCACCGAGATACACCAGGGCCGAGGGGTCCTCCGAGCCCAGCTCGATGGCCCGGCGCAGCGGCGCCTCGGCAGCTTCGAAGTCACGATTCTGGGTCTGGGCCTTGCCCAGGAGAAGCTGCAGCTCGGGATCGTCCGGACGCATTTCGACGGCTTTGTTCAGCAGCAGAACCCCCTTCTTGGGCTCGCCCGCACCCAGAAAGCGGTTGCTGCTGCTAATCAGCGTCGCCACAGCCTCCTCCGCTGCCCCTCGGGACGCCTGCAGATCTGCCAGCTCGAGATAGATCTCCGGCTGCTCGGGATGCGCCATCATCCGCCGCCGCACCTCGAGCTCCACTTCCATCGAGCTTTGGCCCTTGGACGAGGCTGCTTCCTGACCCGAGGCTTCGATGGGCAGAGCCCAAGCCGCGGCCGTCCCGAACGAGGGCGCCAGCAGCACCCACACCAGAAAAAGGACAGGGAGACTTCGAGGTCCATCGACAGAAGTCATGGCGGTACCTGGGGCCGATCTATGCAAAAGATTCCTGGTCATCTTCGAGCTTCCTGGAGGTTGCCAACACTTGTATATACTGTGGGAGGAGCGTCCAAAAGGACTCTTCAACCGCTCGATCGTGCGAGCAGCTCGGTCCATACTTCCGCTCCGACCATAATTCTAACCCGTATTGCCTGGCGCGCACGGGTGACCCTTCCCAACGGGAATCGAGACGACCATGAGACATTCGATCCACCTCCTACTGCTACTGCTCATCCTTCTCCCGCTTGCCGCGGCAGGCCAGCAGGAACCGACCGCGGCCGATGAGACTCTCAACCGGGTGTTGAAACACCTCGAATCTGGTGAGCTCGACCCAGCGATCGGAGCACTGGAAGAGGCCCTTGCCCAGGGAGAGGAGGACCCTCGAGTCTCGCAGACCCTGGGGGCGCTCTATCTCGAAGCCGACCGGCCCGCCGACGCCGTGGCAATCCTGACTCCCATGGCCGACTCCCCAGATGCGGAGCCGGCAGTGCTCTACAACGCCGGACGTGCGACGGCCAGGGTCGGTGATCTCGACAAGGCCAAGGGGTATCTGGAGCGATCCCTGGCGATGACGCCCGTCAGTCCCGCGGCTCGGGAGTTGGGTTTCGTCCGCCTGCGACAAGGGAATCTGATCGACGCCTACTTGCTCCTGCGTCCGTGGAGCAGGCTTCACCCCGAGGATACCGGTGCCCAGCTCGCTGCGACTTCCTGTGCAGTGGCTCTCGGTCGGGCCTCCGATGCCCAAGACGCGTTGATCACCCTGCCGTTGGATCTCCCGACCGCCAACATCCTCCGCGGTCGTGTCGGGCTGTTGAACGAGGATGGATGGGGAGCGCTCGCCGTGATCCAGCCACTGTCCGAGAATCCACCGGAGGGCCTCGAGGCCCAGGTGCTGAGTGTCCTGGCGGAGAGCTATCTCCTGGTGGGTCAGCCTGAGTCCGCGCTCGAGGCGCTCGAAGCAGCAGCCGGGACCGATCCCGACCTCGTGCGACTCCTGAGCCGAGCCCAGGTCGCGATGGGGCAGCATGAGGCGGCGCTCCAGACGTTGCGACCGGTGGCTGAGAACCTCCGATCCAGCATCGGGCCCGACTCACCGGACTCCGATAGGATTCTGGCGGCCGAGGTCGCCGCGGACTACGGCCAGATGCTGAGCCAGGCCGGACGGAGCTCGGAAGCCCTGCCCTCTCTCGAATATGCGACGGCCGTCTATCCTAGCAATGCCGAGGCCTGGGAATGGCTGAGCGGAGCTCTGGCTGCGGAGGGAAGGAACGAGGAGAGTCAACGGGCATTGGGGGTGAGCCAGGTTCTTCGCGGTACCGACCCGGACGGTGCCGCTCTGTCCCTGGGCACCCTAGCCAACGACCCCACGGGTGCCCGATTGCGCTGGGCCATGCATCTGTCGAGCAGTGGAAACCGCGAGGAGGCTCTCAATGTGGTGCGTCAAGAGGAGATTCTGGCTCCCGGAGATCCTCGCCCCATGATCCTCGAAGCGCGGCTCCTCTCTGAGCTCGGCCGACTCCAGCAGGCTCTGGAGGTCACCGAGGCCACCGTGCGATTGGCCCCCGATATCGCCGACTCCTACTACATGAGAGGGGTGGTTCGACTCGATATCGGACTCAGTGGCCCAGCAGAGGAAGACCTTCGCAAGACGATCGCCATGGCGCCTCAGCACACCGCCGCCATGAACGACCTGGCCGTGCTCCTGATGGCCAAAGACGAAAACGAAGAGGCCAAGCTCCTCTTGGAGCAGGTCCTGATCCTGCAGCCCGACGACCCGATCGCGGCCAAGAACCTGGCGGCCCTGAGCGGGTCGGCAACCGACTGAGGCTCGACCTCAGCCCTTCCAGGGCTCCCTGCAGGGTTGCTCGTTCTGGTATTGCTCCAGGCGGCGGCGCGCCGCTTCGGCCTGACCAGGACTCTGCCCAGCGGGCAGTGCATCCAGGGCCCTCTCCTGCCAGCGGATCGCCTCGTCGAAATCACCGGATTCAGCCCATGCCATGGCCAGGGTCTCGGCGTGATCGGCGGTCGCAGCCTGATCGAAGACCTCCTTCGCCAACTCGACGGCACGATCCCCGTCGCGCACGGTCTCGTGCGGAGCGGTTGCCAGCAGGCGGGCCAGAAGGTGCCTCAGAGGCAGAGTCTGCGGCAGAATCTCCAGATCCTCCTCCAGTTTGTCGGTCGCCAGTTGGTAGTTGCCGGCCAGAACCAGGGCCATCGCTCGACTGAACCGAGCCACCCGGTTTGCCGGGTCGGCTTCGACAACCCTCTCGAAGCTCTCGGCGGCCTCATCGAAGCGTCCGAGCTGCGCCTGCAGCGCCCCGGCGGCGGTGTTGGCGCCGCTTAACCTGGGATTCAGCTTGCCGGCGGTCTGGAAATGGTCGATCGCCGACTCCGTGGCGCCCTCACCCTGATCCAGCAGGCCGAGCTGGAAATGGGCCTCGGCTTCGAGCGCAGGCTCGCGGGCGATGGACAGGGCTCGCTCCAACTCTGCGCGGGCCGCGTCGACTTGTCCCACGGGGCCCAGCATGGCTGCCAGGCTCAAGGCGATCCCGGCATCGTCTGGGTTCTCGGCCCGCAGTGCCTGCAACCTCTCGACAGCCTCCCGAGCCCTGCCGGCCCTACCCATGGCCATGGCCCATTGCAGGCGTGCCTCCCTGTCCTGGGGATCGATCTCATGGGCACGCTGAAAGTGGATCGCAGCCTCTTCGAAGCGCTCGAGCTTGCTGAGAGCATTGCCCAGATTGTAGTGGGCGTCGCGAAAGTCCGAATCGATCTCGACAGCTCGCTCGAGGTGTTGAATGGCTTCGTCGAAGCGCCCAGCCTGAAGTAGCGCCTGACCGAGATTGTATTGGGCTAGCTTCTCCTCCGGATCTCGGGCCACCGCCTCACCGAAGTCGTCGATCGCTTGCTCGAGCCGGCCCGATTTCAGGGCCTCGTTGCCCAGCTTGATATAGAACCGACTACCTTGAATCATGCCAGCCAGACGAAAGACCAGGGGATCCGGGTACATGACCAGATCGTGCTCGTTGAGCTGTAGGTGATATCGCGCCCTATCGAGGTCTCCCAACTCGCGATAGGCCATTCCGCGCTGTTGGTGAATTGTCGTAGCCTTGGGCTGTATCTCCAAAGCCTTTTCGAGGTGCTGGATCGCCGCCTCCGGGTCGCCTCGCCGCAAGACGACCATCCCGAGTCCATGGTGGGCGGCAGCGTTCTCGGAATTGATCTCGAGCACAGCCAGAAACTGCTCCTCTGCCGCGTCGATCTCCCCGTGATCGAACTCGAGAAGGCCCACTCGGATGCGAGCGGGGATGCTCTGGGGGCGCAGGGAAATGGCCTGCTCGAGGCTCTCGATGGCCTTTGCGGCTTCACCCTGACGGCTGAGAACGACGCCCACGTAGTAGGGCCAGCGAAAGTCCCGGGGAGCCAGCGTCCGCGCATTGATGAAACAGGCCTGAGCGGCCTCGTAGAGCTCATACAGGAAGTACAGCTGCCCCGTCTTGCCAAAGGTCTCCATCAGCTCCAGGCGCGGCACATCGGTCCTGGCCACGAGCTCATCGAGGCCGGCCCGCTGCCCCAGCAACTGAACCTGGATAGCCTTCTCGAAATTGCCCAGGGCCGGTACCGGCACCTCCACCAGAGCATCGAAGGCCTCGAGCTCCTGGCTCCATAGGGCACCAGGAAGGGCCAGCAGCTGAACGATGATCGCTACCGCGACCCACCGGTGACCACCCCGTCGTTCGCTTGCAAATCGGCTGAGAGCACCGTAGTTCACTCGAGATCTCCTTTGTCCATGATCGTGATGTAGTGGTTTGCCGGTAGGCCCGGGAACTCCTGGACTCTCCCTCCTGGCCAGCGGACTCGCAACCGGACGGGCCCGTCGGCCTCATCGAGACCGAGCAGCACCCGGGGGTCGCCAGATGAAGCATAGCTGCCATCGGTTCCACTTCGGCGCCAGACCTCGAATTCGTCGGACCGCACGGCTTCGACCTTCACTCCCGGAGGCTGGTGGTGAGGTGGACTGACAAAGCGGAGTCCCAGCCAGTTGGCGCTGTTTCCCGCCTCGTTGCGGAAGACTCTCGCCGGCCCACCGTTGTTCGCGATCAACAGGTCGGAGTCCCCATCATTCTCCAAATCACCAAAGGTCACTCCGCGCCCCACTTCCGAGAACACGAAAGCCCCGGCCTCCTGGGTGACCTCGACGAAGCGACCCTGCCCCAGGGCGTGGTAGAGCGTGTCGGGCTGATGAATCGGATAGATGTCACCCTCCCTGGCCAGGTGCTCGATCTCATGGACGGCGCCGTTGGCGATGAACAGATCGAGCCAGCCATCGTTGTCGAAGTCGAAGAGCGCGGTACCGAACCCGGTGTACTTGAAGCTCGGCAACGCGAGCCCGCTGTCCCGGGTGGTCTCGCGGAACATGCCGCTGCCATCGTTGAGATAGAGGGTATTCGTCTCCTCGACGATGTGCGCCATGAACAGATCGTAGCTGCCATCGCCATTGATATCGCCAGCCACGACCCCCATGCTGCCCTCCGGCATTCCCATGTCATTGACAGCGCAGCCGGCCAGAAGACCATCGTTGAAGAACGTTCCGTCCCGCTGATTGATCCACAGCTGGTTGGGTGAGGCATCGTTGGCGACGTAGATGTCCGGCCAACCGTCATCGTTGAAGTCCGCGGTCGCTACGCCCAATCCGGCGCCGTAGTCGCCCTCGACACCGGCCGACCGGGTGGCATTCTCGAAACGGCCGTCACCGCGATTGCGAAACAGGCTGTCCGGCACCGGCTTGAAAGCCCATGGAGCGCAGTAGTCTCTGGCTCCTCCCATGCCGGTACAGGCCTTGCGATTCGCCAGGCTCCAGTTGACGTAGTTGGCGACGAAGAGATCCAACCACCCGTCTCGATCGAAGTCGAGAAAGGCGGACGAGGCGCTGTAGCGTGGATCATCGGTCCCGGTCTCGGCAGTCTTATCGCTGAAGGTCCCGTCGCCGTTGTTCCGCAGCATCTGGTTGGACCCCCAGTTGTTCAGGTAGAGGTCGGTGAAACCATCGTTGTCGTAGTCACCACTGGCCACCCCGATACCGTACCCATGGGCCGCCAGGTCGATCTGCTCGGTGACGTCCACGAAACGGGCCTGCAGGTCCCCATCCGGCCCCAGGGTCAGGTCGTTGCGGTAGAGCCGATCGGTAAACGGCTCCGGGTATTTGGGCGGTATGGTGGCATCCTCGACGGTCTTGCCATCGCCGAGCATGTGACCTTGCAGGAAGTAGACATCGAGATCACCATCATTGTCGTAGTCCAGCACTGCCAGGCCCTGACCCATCATCTCTACGAAGAGGAGCTCTCCAGACATACCGTTGAAGTGAACGAAGTCGAGCCCGATCTCGGCCGACACTTCCGTGAAACGAGGCTCGCCCGCTTCGACAGGAAAGCTCATGAGGGTGACGACAAGGAGAGCCGGCAAAACACTCCGCCCGCGCGTCTGACTGTTCTTGCTCTCCATCGGTTCCGATCCAGGGGCTCTCCAGAAAAGGGTGCCCCGGCTGGAGAGTACGGGATCGGTTCGCGGCGATCAAGCAACCTCGGCTGGACCGAGATTTCTTTCTGCACTACGATCGCCGCATGTTCCCCGCCACAACCCAGGGATCGATCCGGTGGCACCTCGCGTGCCTGGCGGTCCTGGTTGCCGTCAGCGTTGGCATCGGCTGCAATCGCCAGCCCGAGTCGGACAGCGCTGGCACAGCTCGAGAGCTCGAGAATCGAGAGCTCTCTCTGCTCCTGGTCACGGTCGATACACTGCGACCGGACCGGCTGGAGCCCTACGGGGCCTCCGACGTAGAGACTCCGACTCTGACCCGCCTTGCAGAGGGCGGCATCGTCTTCGATCGCGCCTATGCCGTGGCACCCATCACCCTGCCCTCGCACGCTTCGATCCTGACGGGCCTCTACCCTCCCCGGCATGGCGTTCGGAACAACGGGATCAACTTCCTCGAAGAGGATCTCGAGACCCTGGCCGAGATGCTGCAGCGTGAGGGCTTTCGGACCGGCGCCTTCGTCGGTGCGGCCGTCCTCGGGAGCCGCTACGGCCTGGCTCAGGGATTCGAGGCCTATGACGACCAGATCGGAGCCGAAGCAGGCGCGACGTCTCGCTGGGGAATCACGGATCGACCCGCCGTCGAGGTGGTCCGCTCGGCCCGCAAATGGCTCGACGGGATCGGATCACAGGAGAGGTTCTTCGCCTGGGTGCACCTGTTCGACCCGCATGCTCCCTACACGCCTCCGTCACCCTTCGCAGAGCGTTACCCGACGCGGCCGTATGACGGCGAGGTGGCCTACATCGACGCGCAGATCGGACGGCTGCTCGAGCATCCGCGGCTCGGCAACGGCGTCCTGATCGCGGTCGTCGGGGACCATGGAGAGAGTCTGGACGAGCACGGTGAAGGGACTCACGGCAT
>JAUWSP010000308.1 GCA_030610025.1 Acidobacteriota bacterium
AACCCGAAAGAGCAAGTAGGGAAAGTTCTCTCAGGCCTTTTGAACCTCGAGTTCAATCCTCGGCTCCAAGCGGCGGTCCTTCGGGCTCGCTTCTTGGAGCCGACTTGTATCGGCTGGCACCACACCACCATGCATAATCCAAGTCTCTGCCGTAGTTTCGCTGTTGCGCTCCCCTGCTTACTGTTGTGCTGGTTGGGACCTTCTGCCGCGGTCATCGGCCAAACCGCTCCCATCTCGGGAATGGTCTTTGTCGACGAGAACCTGAATGGTCTGTTCGACAAGGGTGAAGCCGCCCTGGCCGACGTCGGCGTCTCCAACCAGATCACCGTTGCCACGACAGGCTCCGAAGGAAGGTACGAGCTTTCCAGCCCTGGCGAAGGTGTCGTCTTCGTCATTCCACCCGACGGCTTCGAGAGCGTCTCTTCGTCCTGGCACCCTGTGAAGACGGCCGCCGCCTCGACGATCGACTTTCCGCTGGTGAAGACCCGTATCGGGTCGAGCTTTCGCTTCCTTCACGCCTCGGATGTCCACCTGAACAAGGCGACCCTGCCCCGAATTCGACAGCTGCGTGAGCTGGTGGAGAGCCTGCGACCGGCGTTCGTGCTCATCACCGGAGACCTGATCCACGACGCACTACGAGTCGACGAAGCCGAAGCTGCGAGCTACTACGAAATGTGGCTCCGGGAGATCGAAGCCTTCCCCGCTCCGGTGTGGACCGTGCCCGGGAATCACGAGATCTTCGGGATCGAACGACACCTGTCGCTCGTCAGCCCCGAGCATCCGCTGTACGGCAAGGCGATGTATCGCCACTTCCTCGGCCCCACCTATTACTCCTTCACTGCCGGTGGCATTCACTTCGTCGCCCTCGACTCGGTGGATTTCGACGATCTCTGGTACTACGGCCACGTCGATGCCGTGCAGCTGGAGTGGTTGAGGCAGGATCTCGCCAAGGTCCCCGAGGAGATGCCCGTCGTCTCCTTCAGTCACATTCCTTTCATCACGGCGGGTGACAGTCTTCATGGGTACACCGACAAGTCGCCGGCTCCGACCCTGATCGAAGTGGACGGAGTCACGTCCTTTCGACACGTGGTCTCCAATGCCGACTCGGTCCTCGCGGTCCTGAGACAGCGCCAGCTGGCTCTCGCGTTGGCCGGTCACCTACACATTCGCGAGACGCTCAGCTACGAGACCCAAGGCGTTCAGACCCGCTTTCACAACGCGGCATCTGTCCGCAGCGACACCGAAGCCGCCGGATTGACCCTGCTCTCGGGGGTCACGATCTACCAGGTGAGCGAGGGCGCAGTCGATGACGGGACGTTTCTTCCATTGCCTGCTACGCAGACACTGCAGGAGTGACAGCTCCCTCCACCCTCGCAATCGAAACCGTCAGTCGCGATCGGCGGTCGACTCCAAGTAGGCCACCAGATCGGTCAGCTCACTGACCGTCATGACCTGCAGGTAGTTCCCCATTCGCGACGGGGTTCTCTCGACCTCCTGCTTCATCGGTACCTGGCCAGGACCCAGCCAGACTCTCTCCTCTGCGGTCAGACCTGTCCACAGCTCGGCACCTTCGACATTGACGTGGTCCGGAGCCACGATGGAGTTCACAATGACGCTCGTGGGCTGGCCTTGGAGAGTAATGCCGAGATCTGGTCCTGGTTCCTTGTTCTCCACCGCGGGGAGACCCTGGGATCCCCTGACAGGGTGGCACACCGTGCACTTGAGGTCGATAAAGGCCTGTCGTCCTGCCGCGGCATCCCCCTTGGGAAAGACCATCCGCACCATCACCGTGTCCGAGTCCTCCGATGGAGCACAGGCGACGGCGACAGCCAGCAGTAGGAGAGCCATTGGAAACCGACATCGCATGACGCACCTCCTTAGCAGTGGATCTCGGCACCCTTGCGGGCGTAGAACCACCAGTTGAGTACCAGGCAAACGGCATAGAAAACGGCAAATCCGTAGAGCGCGATCTCGGGCGTTCCGGCGTTGATCTGCTCGCCGAAGACCTTCGGAATGATGAACGCACCGTAGGCTGCCACCGCCGACGTCCAGCCGAGGACCGGTCCGGCCTGCTCTTCGTTGAACATCACCCCCATCGAGCGGAACGTGGATCCATTTCCCACTCCGGTGGCGGCAAAGAGAATCAGAAACAGCACCAGGAAAGGCATGAAGAACTCTTCCGGCGTCTGCGAGTGATAGGCCTTGTACATGAAGTGAGACACACCCAGAGCCGAGGCGATCATGACCACGGTAACGAGCTGGGTCACCTTGGCACCGCCGATCTTCATATCGGAGATCCAGCCACCCACCGGTCGAATGAGGGAGCCGATGAGCGGACCCAGCCAGGCGTAGGCGAAGGCGTTGGGTGCGTTGGGATTGATTCCCATCTCGGCACCACCCGCGTCGTGAATGAAGCCGAAGATCACCTTGATCGACAGGGGAAAAGCCGCTGAATAGCCGATAAAGGAGCCGAAAGTCATCGTGTAGATGATCGTCATGACCCAGGTGTGCTTGTTCTTGAAGATCGCGTACTGCCGTCGCAGCGGCTTCTTGACCTCACCTGGGAAGAGTTTCAGCCCGAATACCGTGCCGGCTATGACCAGAGGCAGGACAATCCACTTGCTGACTCCCACGACCAGGAGCAGATACAGGCCAGCTGCCGCCATCACAAAGGCCACCATCAGCAGGCCCGTGATGTGGAACAGAGCCGTCAGCGTCGATCCCACATGAGGGGACACCGATTCAGTCTTGATGTTGTTCATGCCGAAGAACGCGGCGATTCCCAGAACCAGGAGGATCGGTACCCAGACCAGGCCGGCGTTCTGGATGTAGCTCACCATCCCGGGGTCGTTCGGTATCAGACGACCTTCTCCTCCGAGTGCCCCGAAGAGGCTGAAGGTCATGACGAAGGGAATGAGCACCTGCATGACGCTGACTCCCACATTGCCCAGACCGGCATTCAGACCGAGGGACGCTCCCTGCACCCGCTTCGGAAAGAAGTAGCTGATGTTGGACATCGAGGAGGCGAAATTACCGCCACCGAGACCGGAAAGTGCTGCCAGGATCCAGAACACCCATAGCGGTGTCGTCGGATCCTTCAAAGCCACTCCGACACCCAGAGCAGGGATGATCAAGAGCAGGGTCGTGAAGAAAATGACGTTGCGTCCACCGGCCACCCGAATCAAGAACGAGCTCGGGATCCTCAGCGTCGCGCCCGTCAGGCCGGCGATCGCCATGAGGGTGAAGAGCTCGGCCTTGGTGAAGGGAAACTGGAGATCGAGCATCTGGGCCGTGATGATGCTCCAGTAGAGCCAGACGGCGAATCCGCACAGCAGGCACGGGATCGAGATCCAGAGATTCCTCTGCGCTACCTTCTTGCCCGTGCTGTTCCAGAACTCCTCGTTCTCGACGTCCCACTTGTCAATATTGATCTTCAGCATCTAGCGGCCCTCATTGGTCGTGACGACCCACCCGGGACGTCGAGTTAAATCTCCTCGGCAAAGGCGTCCTTCGGTTCTTCGAGCGCAAACCAGCAATAGAAGAAGCTCGCACAGGCGCCAGCCGCGATGATGTAAAAGAATGTCTTCGAATCGACAAGCGAGTACAGGACTAGATAGACCACTGCACCGACATTGCCATAGGCCCCGGCCATGCCGGCGATCTGACCGGTCATCTTCTTCTTGATCATCGGGATGACGGCGAAGGTCGCACCCTCGGCACCCTGCACGAACATCGAGCAGAGAATCGTGATCCCGATCGCCACGAACAACCACCAGATGCCGTCGAAAGTCGGTACGACGATCCGCTCGCCGGTCTCCGAGACCCCAGCCCACTTGCCGATATTCGCCATGCCGAAGAAGCCCAGAGCGATACCTACCATGTAGATCAGCATGGTCCGCTTGCGGTTCTTCATGGTGTCGGACAACAGGCCACCCAGAGGGCGAGCAAATAGATTCACGAACGCGAAGGAGGCCGCGATCAGACCCGCCAGGGTGGCCGTCATGATGTAGTTGCCATCCGCCGCCCGCAGGCTCTTGAAGGTCGTCTCGAAGAACATCGGCAACATGGACACGACGGCGAGCTCGGCACCGAAGTTGGCGAAGTAGGTGCTGTTGAGTGCGGCCACGCTGCCCCAGTGGTATCGCTCCTCGGGAGGTACGCCGGCCCGAAGCGCGGGCAGGTTCACCTGCAGTGTCTTGGCGACATGGGCGACATAGATGAGAGCCAGGACTGCGTAGATGACCCATACCACCGTACTCGAGAGCAAGGCCTGGTCGCCAATCTTCACGCTGCTCAGACGCCAGGTGAGAACGGCCATGGCGCCTACCAGGGGAATCGACCACACCAGGTACTGGATGAGATCTCCATAGGAGGTGACCGTCATCGGCTCGGTCTTCTTCGCTCCCTCGAATTTCTTGCCACCCGGAAGATCCCGCACCAGGA
>JAUWSP010000311.1 GCA_030610025.1 Acidobacteriota bacterium
AACAGGTCGGTAGCTTCGACCGACTGAGTGGCATCTTCACCGGCAACATGGCGAAGGCCAGCTCGGGGAACGGAGACGAAGAGAGCTCCGGTATACCCTCTCTCGTACCCAGCGAGGCTCCCGACTCCGGCCTCGTACCCTTGCCATCGGTGGAGCCACCGTGGACACTCGGAGCGCTGTTCGGCGACGAGGGCACTCGACGACGCACCGACATCCAGGAAAGCAGGGGCGGCCTTCCCCTGGGTGCCTGGATCGGCCTTCGCTTCTCCCCAGGCAAGGGTACGGTCCTGGAACACCTGGCCAGCAGCTATCTTCCCAGCAGCCTTCGGCAGGCCAAGGATCCGGAGCATTGGTGGGATTGGCTGTTCGCCCTCGGCGGGGCCCTGGCCAGTCATACCAGCCAGGTCTCGGCAATCCTCAAAGATCCCACGACCGGCTTGCCCGATCGCAAGGAGTTCCAAGCCGTTCTCGCCGACCGATTCCGCCAGGCGGGTGACGACGGCACGCATCTTTCTCTGCTCCTCATCAACCCAGACGACTTCTATACCGTCAACGAACGTTTCGGCCGTGAGAGCGGCGACCAATGCGTCCGCGCCATCAGTGATGCCCTGCGAACGACGCTGCGGGTCACCGACCTGGCATCACGCTACGGCGGCGTGGTCTTCGCGGCAATCCTGTCCGAGACCTCGGGCCAGGAGGCGCGAGAGATCGCCGAGCGTGTCGAGCAGCATCTCGGCGGCCTGGAGTTCCTGGAGGGCAAGGCCTCGCTCTCCTTCAGCATAGGGCTCGCGACTCTCGAACCCGGCAAGGGTGACGTCGCGAACCCCCTCGAGCTCGTCCGTCGAGCGGATCAGGCCTTGAATACAGCCAAGCGAATGGGCGGCGGCACCGTGGTGAGCTGGCAGCAGGATTTCGCTTCCCAACAGGTCGGTAGCTTCGACCGACTGAGTGGCATCTTCACCGGCAACATGGCGAAGGACTACCGCAACATGGTGTTGCTCCGGGACACCATCGACATCATCGCGATGCATGACGCCTTCGACGACCTGGCAGCTCAGGTTGTCGACCGGCTCTATACGGCCTTTTCACCGAGCCGCATCGGACTGTTCACCAGGGACGACAAGGGCCATCTGCAGCTTTTGCACGGTCTGACACGCAGCGATAGCGGCAGCGGCCTGCAGACTCGAATCGAGACCCTCGAGCTCGAGCCGGAGGAGCGTCACCGCTTGAAGATCGCGGTCGCCGAGCTCGAGGCCAGCGAAACCAGCTACGACTCGCTTGCAGTCGATGGCAAGCAGGCATCCGCAGCGCAACGGGCCTTCTTCACGGTCCCCCTCATCGCCGGTAGCGATTGTCTCGGCTGCCTGATGATCGACGGGCAGATTCCATCCATGACGCTCGACTCGTCCGATCTCATCTTTCTCAAGGCTCTGTCAGCGCAATTGGCAGTCGCCATGGACCGGGCTCGCCTGGCTGACCTGGAGAGACGACGCAAGGAGAAGGAGCATCGCGAGCTGCGCGCCGAGCTGAGTGATCTTCGCCAGGCCCTGCAGCAGGTGAAGCTGGTCTATCGATCGAGCGAGATGGAGGGCCTGGTCGGTACCGCCCGCCGCGTGGCGCCGACGGATGCGACCGTCCTGATTACCGGTGCTAGCGGTACTGGCAAGGAGCTACTGGCTCGTACCGTCCATCAGCTCAGTCCCCGACGGAGCGCCGACCTGGTGATCGTCGATTGTGGCGCCATAGCTACGTCGCTGATCGAAAGCGAGCTCTTCGGACACGAAAAAGGCGCCTTTACCGGGGCCCAGCAAAGCCGCGCCGGGCGTCTGATGCAGGCCAACGGCGGAACCGTGCTGCTGGACGAGATCGGAGAGCTGCCGCTCGAGGTCCAGAGCAAGCTCCTGCGCTTCGTCCAGGAGAAACAGTTCACCACGGTCGGCGGCTCCAAGACACGTCGAGTCGATGTGCGGATCATCGCGGCCACCAACAGGGACCTGGCCGATGAGGTCAAGACAGGCCGCTTCAGGGAGGATCTCTACCATCGGCTCAACGTGCTGCACCTGAGGATCCCGCCGCTCCGGGAGCGCCCCGATGACATCCTCCACCTCGCTCGGCACTTCCTCGAGCTCTACGCGGTCCAGTACCAAAGGCAGGCTCGGGGGCTGTCGCGCGCGGCCGAAGCCGCGATGCTGGCTCACAGCTGGCCTGGCAACGTGCGTGAGCTCCAAAATCGGCTGCTACAAAGCGTCATCCTCAGTGACAACGACGAGCTCGAGCCCGAGGAGCTCGGTCTGACCGGCGAGACCGTCGACTCCGGAGGTCTGCGACCCCAGGCTGTGGAGCCCGGAGTCCCCTCCGAGACAGCCGCACCAGGCACCCAGGCCCTGAAAGAAGGTGAGGAACACCCTCGAGATCCCTTGATGGAGCTCCGGGCTGCTCTGCAGCGCCAGATTGCGTTGGCGGCCGAGAGCGATCCTCCTCTGGGCCTGCCGCTGGGCCGCTGGCTGGCAGATGACCTGATTCTGGAAGCCGGGGCTGCTGCTGATCAGGTGGCGCGCCGGGGCTGTCTCTTCGTCGGCCTGCCCGAGAGCACTTTCCGGCGTCGTTTGAAGAAGTCCAGCCAACAGATCCAGTCGGGCCTGGCACCGCGCTCCGGCAGCTGGAATGAAGTTCAGAGAGTGCTGACCGATCTGGTTCGCTCCCCCGCTCGAGAGCAGGGTCGACTCCTCGAGCAGGTCCAGGAGATTCTCCTCGAAGAGATCCTCTCGCGATTCCCGGACGATGTCCGGACCGGATCCCTGCTATTGGGCGTCAGCCCTCCCACCTATCGTCGCAGGCTCAAGCTTCAGGCCTTGACCCCCGCCGTCGCCAGCGAGTCCCCTCCGTCGGAACCTTGACGCTCTTCGAGCGTTATATAGGGATGGGAGGAGCCGTGAACGAGACCACGGCCTACAGCGATAGCGATCTATTCCAGCTGGCGAGACAGGGTAACCGATCTGCCTTCGGAGAACTGGTGGATCGCCACAAGGACGGTCTTGTGGGTTACCTGATTCGCCTGACCGGCAGCAGGGCCCAGGCCGAAGACATGGCCCAGGAGGCCTTCTTGCGCCTCTATGAAAGGGGTCATCGGTACTCCGAGCAGGGCAGGCTCCAGTCCTACCTCTATCGCATCGCGACAAACCTGGTCCGCAGTCAAGCGAGGCGCGATCAACGGTGGTCGAGGCTTCGGACGGTCTTCTTCCACTCCAATGGGCATCGGACCGAGCCCATTCAGCAGACCGAAATGCTGCGCACCGAGTTGAATCAGGAACTGACTCGGGCCCTGGCCAGGCTGCCGCTACGCTACAGGGCGCCAATTGTGCTTTCGTACGTCGAAGACAAGAGTCACCGAGAAATCGCCGATCTCCTGGGCATCCAGGAGGGCACGGTCAAATCACGGCTGCATCGCGGGCGCGCTCTGCTGCGGGGCGAGCTCGAGCCCTATCAGATGGGAGGAAGATCGTGACTCGGAATCGGAAGCCCATCGGCCTCGAAGAAGCCCTCGCCGAGCTGTCACAAGAACGGGCCTCCGAGGACTTCACTCAGCGGGTTCTGGACGGCCTCGGCGATCGCAGGCCATCGGAACTGCCCGGAATGTCACCTCGGTGGGTAGCCATGCTCGCTACATTGGCAGCAATCGCCCTGGCCCTCGGCTACTGGACCCGCCCCTATCTCGCCACCGAGCCGACGGTGCCGGACGAGAGCGCCAAGCTGCTGCGCCAGGAGTACGAGACTCTTCAGAGCGAGGTGGCTGCCCTGCGCACACTCGCGGCCCAACCTCCGCCGGTCCTGTACCTGGGAGGCGATCGTCAGGTCGACCTGGTTCTCGATCTTGGGCAGGGCGACTTCGATCCGACGAAACTCGACATCAGACCCGCGGCGACAGGTATCCGGCGAGTGGAACCCGACGGCCGCATCCAATAAAAAGAAGAGGAGACCCATGACCATGCGAACCAACGACTCTTTCTTCAGTACTCGAAGGGCCACACTTCTGATCCTCGGTCTCATGGCCATCGGAAGGGTCGCCGCAGCGCCACTCTGGGCCGAAAGCCAGGACGTAGAGAGCGAAGAGATCCGCCAGACCCGCATCATCAAAGTGGCGGGACCGGGGGGACAACACACAGTGGCCCATGGTTACGGAATGATGGGCAGCCGAGGATATTTGGGAGTCGAAGCTGTCGAGTTGACTCCCGAGCTGCGCGAGCACTTCGGGGCTCCCGCGGAGATCGGCGTCATGGTCTCGCGGGTGGCAGACGACAGCCCCGCTCAAAGTGCCGGCCTTCAGGTCGGGGACATCCTGACGACTGTCGACGACGAGTCCATCGCTTCCTTTGGCGACCTGTTTCACGAGATCTCGAGACATGAAGAAGGAGACGCCGTCACGGTCGAGGTGTGGA
>JAUWSP010000205.1 GCA_030610025.1 Acidobacteriota bacterium
AGAGCCTGGCACCGGAAACAGCTCGAGCTCCGGTCGCAAGGCGAAAGTCAACCGCTCCCTGCCACAGCCGAGCCAGATCAGGTCGGTTTCCTGCATGAGCGCATCCAGCCAGGCCGGGTAGTAGGGGTCCAGTCGGGCCGGTAGGAGCTCCGACTCCCAGAGCCGGACTGGCGCCGGGTAGCCGAACAGGCTCTCCAGGGCTGCCTTCAGGCGCTCCGGGTCGCCTCCAGCACCTCCCAACTCCTGTTGCGTAGCGAGGAACAGGGGCAGCTGGTCGAGAGATAGGGCCTCGAAGGAGGGTCGAGCCTCGGCTCTCAACAGCCTCAAGAGGCGTTCGAGATTGTCACTGTCGCAGATCTCGAGCCTCTGGTCGTCCCCGCTCCGGAAATGATCGATGACGACGCGCTCCTCTCCCAGCAGCGCCTCCACCACCTCCCTGGTGTCGGCCTCGCTCAGAGCAAAGGTCTCCGCCAGAAGCTGATCGGGGAAGGGGCCATAGAACCGGATCCACTCCGATATCAGATCCACCAGGGTCGCCCCACCCTCTTCCGAATCGATCTCCCGGTCGGCCTCACTCGAGGATTCGACGAGACGCTCCTGTGCCCACTCCAGGGCCACTCGGGAGCCATCGGATCCGCTCACCAGGGGCTGGAGCTCGACCGCATCGTCTCGCCACCCGAGACCCCGGGACAGCCTGGGCAGGTCCTCTACATGGACTACAACCTCCAGGCCCTCTCGAGAGTCACTCCCCCGGACCCACACGAGACGCTCCGAGGCCGACCGTAGGATGGCATCGAGGTCGGACTCCTCCCGGGCTAGATCTCGGTCCATCGCCGCGAGAAGCTCCTGCCACTCTGCGACCGGCAGGACCACTCGCTCCCGGGCCCAGTCCACGAGATCCCGCGCCGTCTGCGGGGCATAGCCTGGATAGACCCTGTGCAGCTTGCGCTGGAAGCGGTCCACCAGTGCGGAAGGCAGCCGCGGCCGCAAATGAGAGCTATGGACCAACTCCTGCAGCAGGTCGCGGCGCAGGCCTCCAGCCCGACCTTCCTCGGGAATGTCGTCCTCGTACATCAGGCGGTTGGTCTGCTTCCACAGCACATTGGCCGCCAGGGGCGAGGCTTCGGAGGTGGAGACTTCGCTCCAGCGAATCTCTCCTCGCTCCAGCTCTCCGAGAACGAGCTTGAGGCTCTCCAGATCGAACTCGTCCTGAATGCAGGTTCGCCAGGTCTCCACCAGAATCGGGAAGTCCTCATAGCGGGAGACCGCCGCGAGCATCTTCTTGGCTCGCTGACGGTTGAGCCACAGGGGAACGCGGCGCCGGAAGCTCGCCCGTGGCAAGAGCAGGGCCCGGCCGGCGTTCTCGCGGAATCGCGCTCCGAAGAAACCGCTTCTCTCCAGGCTGTGGCGCAGGAGCTCTTCGACGTTGTCGGGGCGCACCAGCCCCAGGAGATGATCGACATCGAGACGCTCATCGGCGGAGAAAAGGAGGCAGTCGTTGTCCTGCTCTACAGAGAGCTGCCGGCCCTCCTCCCGTTCCCAGGCCGCTGCCAGGGCCAGGGCCCAGGGCCGGTTGACCTGCCCGCCCCACAGGCTGTGAAGGACCAGCCCGCTGCGACCCTCCCGCGGATCGGGGTCCATCACCCGCTCCACGACGAGGTGCTTTCGGTGCGGCAGGCCACAGCCGGTCACGGCTCGTTGATGCTCGAGGAGCCGTACCAGGTCCTCGGCTGCAGAGGCCTCGACGCTGTGCTCTTCTCGCAGCCGGCGTAGTGGAACAGCGCGACCACCCTTGTCCTCCAGAAAGCTGTCGGCCTGCTCCAGGAACTCGCCGGTTCTGGAAGCCAGATGGAAGCTGCGGTTGCGCTCCTCGGCTCGCCAGAAGGGAGCCATGGCTGAAGAGCGACGCGCCGGCACGACCAGCACGTCGTTGTGAGTCACGGCCCGGATCTGCCAGTTCTGTGCTCCCAGGGTGAAGGTGTCACCCACCGAGCGCTCCCAGACGAACTCTTCGTCCAGCTCGCCGATCTTGGCCATCGAGTCCTGCAGTCGAAGATGGAAGTAGCCGCGGTCCGGAATCGTACCGCCAGATTGATAGACCAGACGAGATGCTCCCGGCCGAGCACGGATCGTGTTGTCCACCCGATCGAGGGTCACTCGCGGACGCAGCTCCCGGATTCGACTGTCGGCGTAGCGGCCGGCCAGCATCTCCTGGACCAGATCGAACTGGCGACGCTTGAGATCCCGGTATGGGTAGGTGGATCGTAGAAAGGCATAGAGCTCGTCCACATTCCAGGTCTCGGCCACCACCATGGACAACATCACCTGCGCGAGAACGTCGAGAGCTCCGGTTACGGGCCGGCTCTCCTCGATCTCCTGTTCCAGGACACATCGGGCCATCACCGCAGCGTCCAGGAGGTCCCGGTCGAAGAGGGCGTAGAGCCGACCCTTGCTGGGCGCACCGACCTGGTGCCCAGCTCGCCCCAGGCGCTGCACCGCCGAGGCGACGGTCGCCGGGGTCTGCACCAGCAGTACCTCGTCCAGCGCCCCGATGTCGATGCCGAGCTCGAGAGAGTTGGTGGCGACCAGGGCTGCCAGGCGGCCCTCTTTCAAGCGCTCCTCCACGACGGCGCGGATCTCGCGTGAAAGCGATCCGTGGTGCGAGTAGGCCAGATCAGCCGCCTCGGTCTCGTTGAGCAGCCGGGTGAGCTTTTCGGTCAGGCGTCGGGAGTTGGCGAAGATCAAGGTAGAGCGATTGCTCTGGATGCGACCTCGTATCCCGGCGATCAGGGGTTCCCAGACCTCTGCAGGAGAGGGCTCCGCTCTGAGCCTCTCCGGCACGCTCTCCGATTGGCTCGACTCTTCCTGCCCTCGGGCAACAACTCTCAGGTCGTACCGCTTCGCCTCGGATGAGGCGATGACCGAAACCGGCCGCGGTCGACCGGTGGGCTCCCCTTCTGCCCCCAGGGGTCCTGGCTGATATCCGCCCACGAAGCGAGCGATGCGCTCGGCGGGACGGACCGTGGCCGAAAGGGCGATGCGCTGAAACTCTCCCGCCAGCAGGCCGAGCCGCTCCACGGCAGTGATCAGATGAGTCCCCCGCTTGCTACCGGCGACTGCGTGGATCTCGTCCAGGATCACGCACTCCACGGATCCGAGGATGGATCTGCCGCCCTTCGAGGTCAGCAGGATGTTGAGGCTCTCCGGGGTGGTGATCAGCACCTCGGGAGGGTGTCGAAGCATCTTCTGTCGCTCGGCGGAGGGCGTATCGCCGCTGCGGGTCTGCACTCGCACCGCCTCGGGCCGCTCGCCAGCCTCTTCGAGCTCGATCTCCAACCGGGCCAGGGGGCCCAGCAGGTTGCGCTGGATGTCGTTGTTGAGTGCCCGCAGGGGAGAGACGTAGAGCACCTTCGTCTGCCCACCTCGCCATTGTCCCGTCAGCAACTGGTTCAAGGACCAGAGAAAGGCCGCCAGCGTCTTGCCGCTGCCGGTAGGGGCGGTGACGAGAACGTTCTCGCCAGCCGCGATGCGCGGCCAGACCTGGGCTTGCACCTTGGTCGGCTCTCCGACCTCGCGCTGGAACCAGCCGGCGACGACCGGATGAAAGACGCTCAATGCTGCGCTTGTCTTCTTAGACGCCATGCTCGACCACGCTCTGCCACTACGTTACCGGAGCCGTAGTGTAGCCCTTCTTCCCAGCGGCGTTATCAACTTGAGGTCCGTCCGCGTGGTCCGCTGGGGGACGGCGTCGGCTTTGTAGGGGCGCCCCTTGCGGGCGCCCGCGGGAGGGGGCAAGCCCCTCCCCTACATCCAGGCGGGCCGCCGCCTTGTCTTCCATGAGAAGGCCATTTTGTGTCAAGGCCGCCTTGGCGGCCCAGCTTCGTGGCGGGTAGCGAGCTCGGGCAGATCCAGGGCTGGGATTTGACCGTTGCCGCAGGCTTCCATTCGCACTCTGGGTGAGCCAGCTCTTCTGGCTCGGTGCACGTTGGGATCCATCCAGTACAGAAGCTGCCATCTCGTCATCGGTCTCAGGTTCGGACCTGACAAGGCGCCGCAGTCTTCCGGACTGGGCGGTCGGTCGGTAGATAGCCCTGGGGTTGGACATGCGGTTGGATTGCCAATGCCGAGACGCAAGGAGTCGTTAGGCGGCGCGACGGTGCTCCTGGAAGAGGGGGTCGTAGACCTCACCGGTAGTCCACAGGTGATGGAGCAGCACCGCTAGCTTCCTAGCCATTGCGACAATGGCTCGATGATGGGCTCCCGGCCCACCTCGAGCCTGCAGGCGCTCACCGAAGCGGCGCAGGTCACAGTCCTCACCAAAGGGTCCCATCATGTAGTGAGCGCATTGGACCAGCAGTGCTCGCAGCATCGTGTTGCCCTCCTTGCGGATCCGCAGCTGTGGGCGACTCTGTCCAGACTCCCGCCTGGCCGGCACGAGCCCGAGATAGGCACCGACCTCCCGGCTGCGGCGAAAACGCTTCGGGTCCTGCACGATTAAAACAAAGGCCAAGGCAGTGATGGGTCCCACACCTCGGACCTGCCGTAGCAGCTGGGTTTCGGGATAGCGCTCCTGGGCCAGGCGCTCGAGTTGCCGCTCGTAGGCCCAGATCTGTCGGTTCAGCTGCCCGAGCATCTCCAGCAAAGGCCCCAATGCCGGCTCGAGGAAGTCGGGCAAGACCTCACCGAGTCGCCGGGCAAACGTCGACGTGGAGCCTCCGGGAATCCGTAAGCCATGCGACTTGGCTACGCCCTGACAGTGTAGAACCAGGCGCGTGCGGGTCCGGACCAGCATCTGTCGGGCCCGCAGGACGGCCAAGTCTGCCTGTGCCTGGGCACTGCCATGCTGGACCGGGGCCAGGAGCTTGGGATCGACGCGCGCCAGACGGGCCAGGTACTCGGCATCGACCTGATCGTCCTTGTTGCGGTTTTCGTAGATCAGACGCAGCTTGCGGGGATTCGCTACGATCACCTCGTGACCCAGCTCGCTGAGCAGTCGAGAAATCCACGGGGAATGGGTGCCCACCTCCAAGGCAATACGCAAACGTGTCGCGCCGGAAAAGCGCCCGCTCAGGGCGCTTTGGATTGTGCGGAGCCGAGAGCGCTCCACCACTTCGCCGCTGTCTCGCTGCAACACGATGATCTGGGAGTACCGATCACCGACGTCCAATCCCACCACTTGATTCGCTTGCTCCATGCTAGTCTGATCCATGGGCCAGTCTCCTTTCTTGAGAGCCATCATGAGCTCGTACTAAAGATTGCAGACCTCTACAGTACTGCGCGAGGCTGGCCTTCTCATCCCATCTCGTCATCGCGCGGGATCTCTTGTGCTCTGTGAAGGTCCTGGCGCTGCGCTCGATTCGGCACCCCCTGTCGAACCACCCGAACGAACCTCTCGAACCGACGGTGCCAGATCGGCCAAGGGGTCTCCTGAGTCGGAGGGGCATGGTCGGGTGAGGCCGCAGACTCAGGAGACCCCTTGGCCGATCCCATGCTCGGGTCGATCCCATTTTCGGGTCGAACCCTCGCCGACAACAGTCCGATTCTCTAATGTCCAGGCCTGCTGGCCACCCGGACGGACCTCCGCCCGTTAACGTTCCGGCTATACTGCTTTCAGATTCGAACCGCTAGCAGATATCAAGCGTTCTTCGCTTGAGGAACTGATGATGACTTCTGAGCAATCAATCTCTGCCGAGTTCCCTTTCGAGTCCAAGTACATCGACGTTCTTGGCTCGAAGATGCACTACATCG
>JAUWSP010000279.1 GCA_030610025.1 Acidobacteriota bacterium
CTACCGGCCACCCACTCAGGTAGTGTCGCCTGTCCTTCGTGTCAAGTGATCCGCAAAGCGTGCTTTTCTGTCCGGACCCTGTTGCGCCCCAACTCCGGTCCGAGTACGATGCTCACAGTGCTAATCGACAAGCTGCTCTCCAACCTCGACATTCATGTCGAGCCGTTCTCCCTGTGTGAGGTGAGCCCAGGGCTGAGGCTCCGCCTTCAAGAGACAGTTCGGAGTCTCCCCTGTTACTCGACGGGCGATGCGGAGCTGAGGAACCTTCGGGCTTGATCTCGATGAACGACCACGTAACAGATTCACGCTCCTCGATGCAGGATCTCCTTTCGAAGGTGTCGCGATATGAAGCGCTCTTCGAGCTGGTCGGCGTGGTCAACGCGGCGGCTGATATCGAGGCCGTCGGAGAGGCCCTGGCCCACCGACTCAAGTACATCGCGGACGTCTACTCCTGGCGCTACATCTGCTTCGATGGCGATCCCGAAGACCATGAAGGGCCGGAACCGATGGCCATTGTGATCGACGGGTATCGAGGTAGCGCAGAGGTGATGCGCACGAATCCAACCGCCCTGTCGAGCTTTGAAGGGGAGCTGTGGCGCGACCGCAAGACACGCATCCTCTGTGGTGAGCCGATGAGCGATGCTCTGGAGCAACTGCCTGGCCATTTTCAAAAAGACGATCTCGAGCAGATCTCTGTCAACGCCCTGGTCGAGGATGGTAGGACTCAGGCTCTCTTTCTGTTCTGCAAGCGACGCCAGCCCTTCACCGAGCTCGATGTCAAGTGCCTTTCGATGGTTTGCAACTTCTTCCACCGCAAGGTGCATATGCTCTGGGAGCAACAGAAGCTAAGGGACCTCGAGCAGGCCTACCTCGAGCAGGAAGTCATGTTGCGTCAGAAGGAGAAGCTCGCGACCCTGGGCAAGTTGAGCGCGGGCATGGCACATGAGCTCAATAACCCGGCTGCGGCAGCCAGACAGGGGGCCGAGCAACTCAGGATCTCGATCGGCCGACTCGAGCAGGCCCGATTCTCGCTCGGCGCCGCGGGCCTGTCGAGCGAGCAGTACGACCACATCGCGGAGCTCGAGAGGGAGGCCGAGCGGCGGGCCAAAGAGCCGATTTCGCTCGATCCCATCGCTCGCAGTGATCTCGAGCAAGAGGTGGAGGGCTGGCTCGACCAGCGTGGCATCGAAGATCCGTGGCAACACGCCCCGACGCTGGTGGAGATGGGACTGTGTGCCGCCGAGCTGGAGGAGCTGACCAGGGATTTCCAACCGTCAGAGGTTCCGATGGTGATCGACTACTTCGGCAGTCGGTTCTCGGCCTACAACCTCCTCCAGGACATCGGTCACGGGACGCGACGGATTGCGGAGATCGTCGAGGCTCTCAAGGGGTACTCCTTTATGGATCAGGCTCCTGTTCAACTGATCGACGTTCGAGAGGGTTTGAACGACACCCTGGTCATGCTGAACAGCCAGCTTCGGGGGGGGGTCCAGGTGAATCGCGCCTATTCCGATGAGGTCCCTCGCATTCAGGGCTATGGCAGCGAGCTCAATCAGGTCTGGACCAGTCTCATCGACAACGCGATTACCGCGATGGGTGACGAGGGCGCGCTCGAGCTGAAGGCGTACCAGGAAGCCGATTGGGTGGTCGTTGAAGTCGTCGACAATGGACCGGGGATCCCTGTCGAGATCCAGGACAAGATCTTCGACCCGTTCTACACCACCAAGGCTCCCGGGGAGGGTACGGGTCTGGGGCTCAATCTCAGCCATGGCATCGTCGTCGAGAAGCACCGGGGACAGATCTCCTTTGATTCGCGTCCGGGAGAGACACGATTCACGGTCAAGCTCCCGATCTCCGATAGCTGACAGGAAGACTCATCTGCAGACAAGGCATCGAAAACGGCCCAACCGAGAGGATAGTCATGAAACGCAAGACCCTGGTCGAGTATGAAGACGCTTCACCCGAAGTCCAAGCCATCTACGACGAGATCCGGGACACGATGGGCTCACCATCGGTCCTCAAATTCCTCATGGCTCTCGGCAACAATCCACACACGCTTCGTGCGGTTTGGTCGATGCTCAAGGAGACGGTGATCGAAGGCGAGACTCCGGCACTGCTGAAGCAGTTGATTCTGTTCAAGATCTCGATCAATGCCGGCAATGAGTACTGCACCTCGCTGCATGGCCATGCGGCGCTGAATCTCGATCCCACGCTGACCTACGACGATCTCGTTGCCCTGTCCGGGGGTGCTTGCAGCGCCAATCTCCCACCTTCGTTTCCAATGGCGATCGAGATCATCTCTCGCGCCTCGCTCGACCCCAAGAGCGTCGACGACTCGGACTGGGACTTCGAGGATCAGCTCCGAGACGAAGGCTTCTCCGAGAGCGAGATCGACGAGCTTCTCGCGGTGGGGTTCTTCAGCGTCATGATGAACATGCTTACCGACACCTACGATGTTCCGTGGGAGAATCCGTTTCCGCCACCGGCGTAGAATTCGGCGGCGATCTAGGCGTGAAAGAGGGGTCGCTTCCTCATTCGATCCTGCGAGGCTAGGGCAAGCCCCGAGTGGCATCTAGTCGCTCTGTGGAGCTTGTTGCAGTTTCGTGGCTAGACCACCCAGTTCGATCAACACGATGTCCGAGTCCAGGCTCAAACGGTCGAAAACGATCCGCTGACCGTCCGGTGTGATGTCGAAGGTGCGCATCGTGGTGCTCGGGTCGAGTCGGGTCAGTTGGCGGCTCTTCATCGTGGCGAGATCGAGCAGCCAGAAATCCTGAGAAGGCCCCAGGCCTCGCATGTAGACCAGTCCTGAACCGTCCGGCAGGAAGCGCATGCGCTCGCCGTCGCGGAAGACCCCGATTTCAGGTATCTCGACTGGGCTTCCATCGGGGTGGACGGCCAGGAGAGGGGTAACCACGTTGACCTGCGCACCGCCGTAGACAATCAGACTGCCGTCTGGCGACCACACGGGATTCATCGCCTCACCGTCGGCGATACGCTCCGGCGCGCCGCCGGCCACAGGGATCTTGAAGAGTCCCGGGACACCCGCAGCACTTCCCCCTGTGACAATCCACCGCCCGTCCGGCGACCACGCAGCCGCGCCGCGGGCATCCACGCTCTCCGACAGCACCCTGATCTCGGCGCCGTCCGCACTCAGAACGTGAAGGCGCCAGCCGTCATCGCGCCGGAGCAACAGCACGACCGATTCACCGTCGGGCGAGACCGCCGCCGGTTCGAGCAGTGCCGTCTCGCTACCCCTCCAGATCTCCTCCGACCTGCCGTCCCGAAGGCGCCACAATCCATCGCCGCTTCCCCGCGAGGACAGATAGAACATCGAAGAGCCGCCGAAGCGCGGTGCCAGCGCACGCGCTGTCGTCAGGTCGGCAAAGGGCTCGGCATCGCTCTCGGTCGCCGGGTGATCGAGGATCGGTACGCTCCACAAGGCGGCCCGAGGATCCTGGACGGTTGCCACCAGGCGGCTGCCGTCGGCACTGGCTGCCACCGAGCCGTACTGCTCCAGTCCGACACTCGCACGGCGGGAAACCTGGGTCTCCATGTCCACCGTCCACAGCCAAGGCCCGGCTCCGTCTGCGTCGCGCGCGATGTAGAGCACGGTCCTCTCATCGATCGGCGTCGGATAACGCACGTCTAGCTTTCGTCGGGTCAGTTGCTCCAGTCCCTGGCCGTCCGGCCGCACCCGCCACAGATCCATCTCGAGGCTCGTCGGCCGGCCACGCACCAGGTAGATCCACTCCCCGTCCACCGACCAGATCGGATAATGCTGATGCGTCCCCGCGGGCGGGCCGAGGATCATCTGAGCATTCGCTCCGTTGTGGTCGGCGACATAGAGTGGGTCTCCCGCGAGGCGCTCGTGATACGCGAGGCGCTCGCCGTCGGGTGACCATGCCACGCCGACGACGTGTTCTCCCAGGAAGTTGCGCACTGGTCCCCCCAACAGGGGCACCGACCGCAACCTCCGCCACGGACCGCCGCCGAGCCAGATCTCCGACCCGTCGCTGTTGAACCCTACGCTGCGCACCGGTGCGCGGGCGTCCTCCAACGCGAACTCGTCCGCTCCCTGAATCAGGTTGCGGTAGTCGCCGGTGCTGATCTGGCCTATGCGAAATTCGAACGGTCCGTCGCGGTCGGACACGAAGGCCACGAATCTGCCGTCGGGCGAGATCGCGGCGTCATACTGAGACCCTTTGGAATCGGTGAGCTTGCTGAATCTGGCGCCGGCGAGCGGGTTGTCGCCTCCTGATTCCGGCGGGTCAGTTGTCGGTCTGGAGAGAGACAGCAGCGCGGCAATCAAGCTCGCGATCAGGGCGATTGCGAGGACCGAGACGGCGATCTTGTAGCCGCGTGTCGAACCCTTGGTGGTGGGTGGCGAGGGATCCGAGTCCTCCAACTCGAGCCGCGCATCGGCGATATTGTGCAGCCGGTTGCGTGGGTCCTTGGCCAGGCAGCGTCGCAGCAGGCGCCGCATGCTTGGAGGTGTATCGGCTGGAAGACGTTCCCAGTCCGGTTCGGTTTGCAGGATGGCGCCGATCGAGTCGGAGGCCGTGGCGCCACCGAATAGCATCTTTCCCGTCAGGCATTCCCAGAGCACGCAACCGAACGACCACATATCGCTGCGCTCGTCGACGTTCTGGCCACGCGCCTGCTCGGGGCTCATGTACGCCGCCGTGCCC
>JAUWSP010000138.1 GCA_030610025.1 Acidobacteriota bacterium
GAAGGCAAGCCGGTTCCCGCAGAGTTCAGCAAGCCCGAAGTGGTCGCGATCCTTCGCGAGTACTCCGCGGGCCTCGAGGAGAAGGTCGAAGTGAAGCTGCACGGGGCAGCAACAGGAGATGTGAAATAGCGACCTGGTACTCCGTGCGGGAGACGCAGCAATGGACCTGATCACAATCACCAGGAAAGCCGGATTGGAGTTCAACGTCAGCGTCCGCGGGCATGAGCTTACGAGCGACATGTCGGCGGCGGACGGGGGGCAGGATGCAGGCCCCGCGCCGGCGGAGCTCCTCGCCATTTCTCTGGGCACATGTGTTGCGATGCTGGTCCAGCGCTACTGCGAAACGCACGGATACGAGGGCGATGTCGAGGTTTGTCTCACCCTCGAGCTCGCCGATGATCCGAAGCGAGTCGGGGGCATCTTTATCGACGTGGAACTGCCAGACGGCGTTCCCGAAAACAAGAAGGACGCGGCAAGGCGCGCTGCAGAACGGTGCCTGGTTCATCAAACGCTCACGAATCCACCACAGGTGGATATCGAGATTTCCTGAAGCGGCTGTATGGATCGGATGCGCCCGAGTGCTGAGCACCTTGCCGAGAACGGAGGAGTCCGATGGCAGAGGTCGAGCTAGGCGGCAAGATGGTCGAGATCGATGAGGACGGCTTCATCCAGGACCCGGATGTCTGGGACAAGGCTGTGGCCGCATCACTCGCACAGACGGAAGGCGTCGACAATCTGACCGAGGATCACTGGGTCGTGGTCGACTACCTGCGTGAGTACTACCTCGAGTACAACATGGCGCCGATGATCCGCAAACTATGCAAGTCGACAAACTTCAAGCTGAAGGAGATTTATGACCTGTTTCCGAGTGGTCCCGCCAAGGGTGCTTGCAAGGTAGCAGGACTTCCCAAGCCGACGGGTTGCGTCTGATTCTTCTTGCGAACTGTCCGGCGGGTGGCCTGAGGGTCGCCCTGCCGCGATTCGTAACGTGAGCGAGACGAGCGGCATCCGTCAGAAGTTGTGCCGTTGAACGCGAGTAGGGAGGGCGACCTTCTTCGGAAGGGATCCGCCTAGGGTAGTGGCAAATGGAGCTCTGGGAGCGGTTGCAGAAAAAGAAGGAAGCCATCATTCAACGGTGGCTGCATGAGGCACTTGCGACCTACCCGGATGAAGGCGCCGCTGCCTTCGGTCGCGAGAAAGATCCGTTCGCTAATCCTGTGGGCCATAGCCTGCGGGTTGGGACGCGGGGGATCTTCGAGGCACTGCTCGAGGGGACGGATTCCGACGAGACTCACCAATACCTGCACGAGATCATCAGGATCAGGGCTGTCCAGCAGTTTTCCGCCTCTCAGTCTCTGGGCTTCGTCTTCGGTCTGAAGAAGGCGATTCGAGCAGAGTTGGGAGGTGCGGCCACGGACGAGCGATTTGCCGCCGACTTGGCAGAGATCGATGAGCGGATCGACCGGATCGCGCTGGCAGCCTTCGATATCTTTGTCCAGTGCCGGGAGCAGGTATACGAGCTTCGAGTCAACGAGGCGAAGCGAAGGGTCTCTTGGATCGTGGAAAAAATGAACGAACGTGAAGCAGATCCGGAGTTAGCCCAGATCGACTCGGGCGAGGAGGTCTGAGGGTGAACGCGCAACGAGAGAGCCTCCGATGAACGTTTTGGTTCCTCTGGCAACCGTAGCTGGTCTTTTCTTGTTGGGTTTCTATGGCGCGGCGTCGGGGATGGGTTGGTACTTTGGGGTCCTATTCCCCTACATCGCTATCACGTTGTTTTTCGGCGGATTGATCTGGCGCGTCCTTGGTTGGGCGAGTGTGCCCGTTCCCTTCCGCATTCCAACGACGTGTGGTCAGCAGAAGTCGTTCGATTGGATCAAACAGGAAAAGCTGGACAATCCCGACACCACCCTCCGCGTCGTCGGCAGGATGGCCCTGGAAGTCCTCCTTTTCCGATCGCTGCTGAGCAACACGAAGTCGGAGCTGATGGGAAAGCGCAAGCTCGTATATGGAATTGCGCTGTCGCTCTGGCTCGCGGCCATCGCCTTTCATTGGTCGCTTCTGGTTGTCCTGATCAGGCACATCCGGCTGTTCACAGTGCCCGTGCCTTCTTGGATCACCTTCATGCAGAAGGCCGAGGGCTTTCATCACTTTGGTGAGCCGGTATTTTACGTGACTACATTCGCCTTCTTGGGGGCCTTGGGCTATCTGTTGTTCCGGAGGTTGTTCTCCGGGCAGGTCCGCTACATCTCCTTGCTGGCCGACTACTTTCCGCTCTTCCTGCTTCTCGGCATCGGACTCAGTGGATCTTGGCTCAGGCACCTGGATCGGACGGACATCGAGGGGGTCAAGCAGCTCGCCGTCGGGCTGATCACCTTCAATCCCATCGTGCCGGAGACGGTCGCGCCTCTGTTCTTTGCCCACCTTTTTATGGTCTGCGTGCTCTTGTCCTACTTCCCCTTCAGCAAGCTGAGCCACATGGCTGGGGTCTTCCTGAGCCCCACCAGGAATTTGGCAAACAACAACCGGGTGAAAAGGCACATCAACCCCTGGGACTACCCCGTAAAGGTGCACACCTATGCGGAGTATGAAGACGAGCTCAGGGACAAGATGAAGCGCGCCGGGATTTCAGTCGAGAGGCAATGACGATGGCAAAGCCTGACGAACCAGGATATTACAAACAGGAAGATCTGCTCTCCGTCGACCTGCAGCCGCCCCGTACCGGCTGGATGGATACTGAGGTCGACTTCAGGCCGGGTAACTTCATCTATCCGGGCAAAGCCAAGAACCTGCAAGTCCTGGATCTCCCCAACGCCAGGGAGTGGGCAGTCACGGATATCGACTGGCAGCTCCCGGAGGCGTGGCAGAAGACGATCCTGGATGGAATGGCCGAGCGGCTCGGCAAGTACCGCTCTTTCAAGCTCTTCATGGACACTTGTGTTCGTTGTGGAGCGTGTGCCGACAAGTGCCATTTCTTCATCGGCAGCGGCGACCCGAAGAACATGCCGGTGCTGCGGGCCGAGCTCCTGCGCTCCATATACCGTAAGGACTTCACTGCCCTGGGCAAGGTCTTCGGCAAGATGGCCGGAGGTCGCAAGCTCACCGAGGAAGTAATCAAGGAGTGGTTCTACTACTTCTACCAGTGCACCGAGTGCCGGCGATGCTCGGTTTTCTGCCCCTTCGGCATCGACACCGCCGAGATCACGATGATGGGCAGGGAGCTGCTCGGTCTGCTCGGGCTCTATGTCAATTGGGTCATCGAGCCGGTAGCCAACTGCTACAAGTTCGGCAACCACCTGGCGATCCAACCGCACGGCCTGGTGGACACGCTGGAATTCATGGTGGGCGACATCGAGGAAGCCACCGGCATCAAAGTGGACCTGCCCATCAACAAGAAGGGCGCCGAGATTCTGTTTTTCACCCCGTCCGGCGACTTCGTAGCAGATCCCGGCATCTATACGTGCATGGCCTACATGGTCCTCTTCCATGAATTGGGGATCGACTACACCTGGAGCACGTACGCCTCAGACGGGGGCAACTTCGGGCTGTTTACCTCCCACGAGATGATGAAGCGGCTCAACGCCAAGATCTATTCCGAGGCCGAGCGTCTCGGGGTCAAGTGGATCTTGGGTGGCGAGTGCGGCCACATGTGGAGGGTGATCAATCAGTACATGGACACCATGAACGGCCCCGCGGACTTCCTGGAGATACCGAAATCCATGGTCACGGGTACGGTGTTTGAGCGAGCCAGTTCCACGAAGGTCGTCCACATCATGGAGTTTCTGGCCGACATCATTCACCACGGAAAGCTGAAGCTCGACCCATAGAGGAACGACCACATCAACGTCACGTACCACGATTCGTGCAACCCGGCCCGTGCGATGGGCATCTTCGAAGAGCCGCGCTACGTCATCAACAGTGTCTGCAATAATTTTCATGAAATGCCGGAGAACACGATCCGGGAAAAGACGTTCTGTTGTGGTGGCGGTGCCGGCCTGGGGACCGACGAGAACATGGAGATTCGCCTGCGTGGCGGGCTTCCCAGGGGCAATGCCGTTCGCTATGTGCAGGAGGAATTCGGGGTCAATCAACTCGCCGCGATGTGTGCAATCGACAGGGCGGTCCTGCCGACGGTCTGCGACTACTGGGCACCTGGCGTCCAAGTGACGGGAATTTGCGAGCTCGTCGCCAACGCTACGGTGATGAAGGGAGAAAACGATCGCTCGATCGATCTGAGATTAGAGCCGATCCCAGGTAGGGCAGCGGACGAAAAGGACAAACCACGAGGAAGCTCCGACGATGAGTGACAAACCTGTAATCTTCGCCGGCTTGGCCGTATTCCTTGTCCTTGCCACGTTCCCGGTTTGGTACACGTTCGGCAGCTCGTTGCTGTTTTCAACGGATACCGGACCGCCCGACCTGCAAGCTCCCGCCGGAGCGCTGAAGTTCAGCTTCACGGAGCCGGCAGGTGATGTCGACTTGGATCGCCTGCTGGATCTCCTGCGGCAAGAATTTGCGACGCATCAGATGTACGCCCTTTCGAGTGAAGCTGTCCTCACTGAGGACGAGTTGAACGGGGTATGGCGCATCGTCGATGGCGAGATGCGGTACCTGGTTCGGCCAAGCGAGGACCCGGGCACCCTGAGCGTCTATGACGGATGCGTCGAGGACTTCGAGTACATGAGGTCCGACCACATGGTCCTCCTCATCGAGTGGCGCGACGGCGTCATCCGCGATGGCGACACGAGCCTGATCGAAATCAACGGTCAGCCCTACGCCAAGAGCCTGACCAAGACGTGCCTGCAGTGCCACACCGAACGCGAGGAGTTTTGCGGCAACTGCCACGAATACGCGAACGCCTTGCCGGCCTGGCCCGCACGACAAAACATGACTGGGGAAGTGGGAGTGCGTTGTTGGAACTGCCACATCCAACCGGAAGCGGAGGCTATCGATGGATGAGGGCCGGCGTAGCGCCTTGAAGAAGATTTGATATACGGCGGCGGTTGTGGCCCGTGGCAAACCGCTGCTGCGTACGGAACGAGCCGCAAGCAAGACCGCTCCCGCACAGCAGGCGGCGGCGACCCAAACCAAACAGCTCGCGATGGTCGTCGACATGGCGAACATGACCGACGAAATCGCTAATGCCTGCATCGAGGTCTGCCATCGCGAGCACAACGTTCCCGCGTCGACCGATATCGAGCGCGAGATCAAGTGGGTTTGGCCGGAGGAGTTCGAAAAGGCATTCCCCGATCAGTTCCACGGTCAGATGGCCGAGGCCTACGAGGGTTTGCCGGTCCTTCTGATGTGCAACCACTGCGATAGTCCCGCTTGTGTGAAGGTCTGCCCCACTGCGGCCACCTGGAAGCGCAAGTCGGACGGCCTCGTGATGATGGACATGCACAGGTGCATCGGATGCCGGTACTGCGTTGTGGCCTGCCCCTACGGAACCCGGAGCTTCAATTGGAAGGATGCGGAACAGAGCGTCGAGACGACCTACCCGGCCCGCAGTCGAGGAGTTGTCGAGAAGTGCAACTTCTGTGCGGAGCGGCTTCGGGTTGGCGACGAGCCTCTCTGCGTTCTCGCCTCCCAAGGGACGCTTACCTTCGGAGACCTCTCTGATCCTGACTCGGGGGTGTCAGAGCTTCTCCGGACGAAGCACACGATCACCCGGAAGAATGCTCTCGGAACCGGTCCGAATGTCTACTACATCGTCGAAGACAGATTGCGCGAGCGCCTAAGTCATGGTGACTAGAACCGATTCGCACACGTTGGTTGACAGAGATCATCTGATGAAGCCCATCACTCAAACGAGTGGCGGCTTCTTCCTCCTGGCGTTCCTCCTCTTCCTGGGCGTGGCCTGGGGGGCCTTCGCCTGGACCCGGCAGCTTACCTATGGCCTGCAAGTCACGGGCTTGAACAACACGGTCGCCTGGGGCGTCTACATCACCAATTTCGTGTTCTTCATCGGCATCAGCCACGCCGGCACACTGATCTCCGCCATTCTTCGGGTTAGCGGCGCCGAGTGGCGCCGGCCGATCACCAGGGCGGCGGAGGCGATCACCGTTTTCGCGCTGGTCCTGGGTGGCAGCCAGATTCTGTTCGATCTCGGGCGCCCCGACAGAGCAATGAACGTGATCCTCTACGGCCCGCTGCAGTCCCCATTGCTCTGGGACGTGATCTGCATCTCGGTTTACCTGCTGAGCTCACTCTTCTACCTCCTTCTGCCGCTGATTCCCGACATGGCGATCATGCGGGACCACCACGCGGTGACCGGTTGGAGGAAGGAGCTCTACCGGATTCTGGCCTTCAATTGGGACCACAACCCCGAGCAGAAGCGACGCCTGGAGAAGGCCATCGGCGTGATGGCCGTGGCGATCATCCCGATCGCGATCTCGGTGCATACGGTCGTTTCCTGGATCTTCGGAATGACCATCCGGCCGATGTGGCACTCGACCATCCTGGGCCCCTACTTCGTCGTCGGGGCCATCTATTCGGGAATCGCCGCGATCATCATCGCCATGGCGATCTTGAGGAAGGTCTACAGCCTCGAGGACTATCTCAAGCCTCTGCACTTCGACTACCTGGGCCTGTTGCTGCTGACCATGACCGCCCTGTGGTTCTACTTCACCCTGGCCGAGTTCATCACCACCGGCTACGGCGGCCTGCTCGAGGAGTTGGAGGTCTTCGAGTCGAAGATGACAGGCGACTTTGCCCTGCTCTTCTGGACGATGGTCACGTTCATGGTGATCGCGTTCTTCATCTTGAGTTTCGCGCGCAGCAGGTGGCCGATTTCAGGAACAGTCACTGCCTCATTCTTCATCGTCGCGGGAATGTGGATCGAGCGCTACACGATCGTCGTGCCGACCTTGAACGTGCTCGAGGGGCGCGGCTACCACCCTGCGGTCTACATGCCGAGCTGGGTGGAGGTGTCGATAACATTCGCCAGCATCTGCGGCTTCGCGCTTATGTATGTTCTTTTCGCCAAACTGTTTCCGATTATCTCCATCTGGGAGGTTGAAGAGGCCGAGGAGGCCCTCGAGGAGAGGCTCGAGCATATGAAGACCTACCTGCCGACCGGA
>JAUWSP010000584.1 GCA_030610025.1 Acidobacteriota bacterium
AAGCTCCAAATCGTTTTCTCGGACGAGCTTCGCTTCGAGATGATTCCGCTTGCCGCCGATCGATTCGCCGTCCAGAACCCGAGGTTCGACGCGGAAGTGACCTTCAAAGAGGTCGCCGACGGCAAGCTGCAGATATCGTTCTTGATCGATGGCGCCAAAGAGCCGCAACTGTACGAGAGGTTCGTCCCCCGGGAGCCCTCTCCTGAAGATCTCGAAGCCTACGCCGGCACCTACTTTTGAGATGAGCTGGGGGTGTCGTACACCCTGGACGTAGAAGATGGCTCGCTGGTCTTCAGGATTGTGCGACACGAGGCCCACAAGCTCGAGCCCCTGTTTGGCGAGATATTCTCCAGCAGCGACTATGGGACATTCGAGTTCAAGCGGGGGGCCGACGGCGTCGTCGGCGGGTTTGCACTCGACGCCGGCCGCGTTCGGAACCTGGAGTTCAAACGCAGATAGAGTTCATGGGTGCCACGTTCACCGTTGTTGCACGGGTGCCACGTTCTCAGCGTCTGCATAAGGGCCAGGTCCGCATTTCTGCAGTTATCGAGTTGCAACTACGGAACTACGGACCTGGCACGCAAATAGAGCAGTTGCCACCCACCCGACACAGGGGTACACTGCAAAAACATCGACAAAGGTTAAGCCAGCCGAAAGGCTGAGTACGAGAAGCTCGGGATCCTCTTCTCCGGTTAGGACTTGGAGGCAGCCGAGATGCCGAAGACTGACGGGGTAGGTCAGGAATGAGGTTCAATTCTAGGATCTCCGACTGGCTTCCGGCCCTCTTGGCAGAGGACCACGAAAAAGCGTGGGATGAGTTCCTGAACGGGCACTCCCCGCTGATCCTCCAGGTCGTCCATCTCTTCGAGCGCGATCAAGACCGAATTGAGGATTGCTTCGTCTTCGTCTGCGAGCGACTCAAAAGAAATAACCTCAGGAGGATTCGCCAATTTGACACTCAGGGGGCCGCGACGTTTGCGACCTGGCTCCGGGCTGTTGTCCGCAATCTCTGCCTGGACTGGCGGCGACATCGATTCGGTCGACCTCGACTCTTCCGGTCCATTTCTCGTCTTCCTGGGCTGGATCAAGAGGTCTTTCGCTGTATCTATCACCGCAGGCTGCGAGAGAACGAGACCTTCCACAATGTCAGAGCCCTGTATCCGAGCCTGACCCGAGGCGAGCTCGCCGACAGCATGATCAGAATCAATAAGTGCTTGAGCCATCACCAATCGTGGCTCTTGGTCTCGCGGAATCCCCGTCTTGAATCGATCTCCGCATCTTCGAGTGATCCTGACGCCGCGGATCGGGACATAGAGCTGCCAGATCGTGAGCCCAATCCCGAGACACACTCAGCCCGGCAGGAGTCCCTGACGGCACTTCGCAAGGCCATGAGCGACCTGCCTCCGCAACAGAGGCTTCTGTTGCGACTTCGGTTCGAGCAGGAGCTCTCATTGAAACAAATCGCCCACCTGACCCAACTCTCAAGTCCGCTCACCGTTCAACGGATCATCCAGAGGGCAATAGCGACGATTCGAGAGCAGCTGATCACAAAGGGCTTCACATCGGTGTCCGTGTCCGTGAAAGATGTTTAGAGGGAAGGACCCATTGCACTCACACCACTGGGAACCAAAATGACCGACTTCGACATCACCCGACAGATTCCTTTGATGGCGGACTCCGGAGCCGAGAGCGGCAGGAACTGTCCCGAGCACGCCCAGCTTGTCGCCTATTCGGAGGCGAAGCTTGGTGACGCCGAGCGAACGAAGCTCGAAGATCATCTCGCCGACTGCAGCTTCTGTCTTGGCCAGATCGGATTCCTGGCTCGGGAGGCACACAACGAGACGCCCGCGGTACCCAATCGGCTCCTCAACGCCGCCCGCGGAGAGAAGGTCCGATGGTTCGATCAGGTCCCAAAGCCCGCCCTGCTCCCCTTGGCCTCCGCCGCCGCACTGATCCTGGCCATTGCCGTTGGGCTACAGCTGAACGTTGTCTCGGGACCCGCCGACGTCAGCCGACCGGCATCCGACCCAGCTCTCGAGTCGACGACCGGCCCAGCGAACCAAGGTCCCGTGCGAAACGGTCTCACCGGCGCGGCCGGGCCCCGGATACTGCATCCCAAAGAAGGAGAGAGCATCACAGAATCCCGGACCACAGTGTTCTGGGAGACCTGTCCAGGGGCACTCCAGTACACCGTTCTCATCGTGAACCTCGAAGGTGATGTGGTGTGGGAGGAACGCTCGTCCGGGCTGAGTGCTGTTGTTCCTCCAGAAAAAGAGCTCGAACCCGGTCAGAGATACTTCGTTTGGGTGGAGGCTCACCTCCAAACCGGTGGCTCTCTGAAATCTACGGCAGTCGGCTTTCGAGTGGCTGTCAGAGAATGATTCCCTCTGTGGGGGCAGACCTATGCGTCCGTTGGTCACCACGCTTGTCGCTCTGATCACGATCGGGGTTCTCTTACCATTTGGAGATGCCCAGACAGTCCCACCCCTGTCCGCCGACGAAGTCCTCTCACGGGCTCGCGATCTCTACTTCGGGGACGGGCCCACTGCAGCCCTTCCCGTCTACCAGGAGGCTCTGGT
>JAUWSP010000452.1 GCA_030610025.1 Acidobacteriota bacterium
CCGATTGACTCAGGTAGGCCTGCTCGCCGAAGTAGTCGGTTTCGAACAGCGTGGAGGTTCCTTCACAGGCAGCCGGAGTCAGGATGGGTGAATCGATGAGCACGAAGTCTCGCTCGTAGTAGAAATCCCGGATGGCCTGTGACACCTCGCTTCTGACGCCGAGCGCCGCTCGCTGCCGACTGGAGCGAAGCCAGAGGTGGCGATGGTCCATCAAGAAACCGGTGCCATGCTCCTTCTTGGTGATCGGGAACTCCTCCGAGAGGTGCTCCACTTCGAGGTCACTCAGGTGAATCTCGACGCCGCTCGGCGAACGGGGGTCCTCACTCACTTTGCCTGTCAGGCGAATGGTGGATTCTTGAGTGAGTGTCTGGACATCCTGCCAGGCACGCTCGGAGAGCTCCGCCCGACTGGCGACAGCCTGGATGACTCCACTGCCGTCTCGGACCTGAAGAAAAGCTATCTTGCCGCTCGAACGGGCATTCATCAGCCAGCCCCGCAGGACGACTTCTTCACCGATTCGCTTCGGTAGCCCCTTGATCCTCTGCATTTCGCTGTCCTATCGGCACCCACTCAACAGGTGGGCGTTTTCAGGGAAGAGCACCATCGCTCTCCGGTGATCCATCTTCGAGCTCGGCAAGGGCTGCCCGGGCTGCCCGTTGCTCCGCCTGCTTCTTGGTGCTGCCATCGCCCTCACCCAGGAATCGGTTGTCGACCCAACACTCGACATGGAACCGTTTGTCGTGGTCAGGTCCCTTTTCGCCCACATGCCGATACTCCGGCAGGCTACCGTCTCTCGCCTGGACCGCCTCTTGAAGGGCCGTCTTGGAATCTCGAAGCTCGGGTATCTCGACTCGCTCCCCCAGCGCCGATTCCAGCAGCTCCAATGCGACTCCTCGTGCCGATTCGAGCCCACCATCCTGGTACACCGCGCCGATAACGGCCTCCATGACATCTGCCAGCAACGATCGCTTCGCCCGACCTCCTGATCGACTCTCCCCGACCCCCAATTGCAGGTACTCCCCGAGCCCGAGACGCTCGGAGTGCTCGGCGAGGACCGACTCACTCACGACGTAGCTCTTGAGCTTCGAGAGCTCTCCTTCATCCAGATCGGGGCGGCGATCGAAGAGCCAGCTGGCAGCAACAGCACCCAGAATGGCGTCGCCGAGAAACTCGAGCCTCTCGTAGTCGTCTTCCACCCCCTGCTCATTGGCCCACGAGGTGTGAGTGAGAGCCGCTTCGAGAAGCCTCTGCTGTCGAAAGCGGTATCGAAGCCGCTCCTCGAGCCCGCTAAGGGATATGAGGTTCTCCAACATCGCGCGCCATGCTAGCACCGGCCCAGAGCCGCTGCGACTCCTACCCCGCATTATTCATGCTCATCGACGCCCGAACCGGCGCTCGAGCTCGATATCCGCCATCTTGAGAACGATGGGCCTACCGTGAGGGCACGCAAAGGGCTGCTCCGCTTCGAAGAGCTCGGTCACCAGGGACTCCATCTCCTCGGCAGAGAGTTGGTGGTGCATCTTCACCGCTGCCCGGCAGGACTGGCTTGCGGCCAGGGCTTCCAGAAGCCGTGTCTTCAGTTCTTCCACCGTCGCTTGGTGCTCGCCTGTCTCGCTGGCCAGGCTGGTCAACATCTGTTCGGCCAGACGAGGCGTCAGGACGGCAGGGGTGGCAGTGACGCCCATGACATTGCCCGACATCTCACTGAACGAGAATCCAAGCTGCTCCAGGTCGGGCCCCGCCTCGGCGAGCCTCATCGCCTCCGCAGGTGCGAGCTCCAGCAGGAGCGGCTCGAGGAGCCGCTGACTGAGTACAGCGGTCTCGAGCAGCTGGCGGCGGAATCTCTCGTACAGGACCCTCTCGTGGGCAACATGCTGATCCACGAGATAGAGACCGTCCGGCCCTTCGAGAAGAATGAGCGTCCCTTTGTACTGGCCGAGAAGCCGGAACGGACGCGACTCGCCCGATCGACCACTCAAGGGAACCGGCGACCTGACGAGGGGGGCGATCGATACATCGGCCAATCTTCCGATCGGCTCCCCTGACCGGCCGCCGTCGAGCTCCCTGACCTCGCCGGAGTCGACGCGACCGGCGCCACCTCCAAGCCAGCCGTCCGAGCGCTGTCCCAGGCCCTGCCAGACAAGTGGAGCGCCAGGCAGTCCGTCGGTTGCCGTCAAGGGGGCCGGTTCCTCACCCCTGGCCCGCTCCAGGGCTTCGCCAAGACAGGAGGAGAGTCGCCCGAAGAAGCGCCCATCCCTGAAGCGGACTTCTGCCTTCTGGGGGTGCACGTTGACGTCCACCTCTTCGGGAGGAAGTTCCAGGAAGAGGAAGAGGGCCGGAAAGTCGTCGCTTCGCCAGGTGTCTCGCACCGTGCGATAGAAAGCGGCCATCACGGTCCGATCCCTCAGCAGTCGTCGATTGACGAAAGTGAAGATCCGCCGACCGCGACCCTGCTTCCGGTTGCCGACAAATCCCCAGATTCGCTCCCCATCAGGCCCAAGCCGAGAAAGCTCCACCAGCTCCTGAGCGACCGGCGTGCCGAAGAGCTCGCCAATTCGATGCCGTGCGGCTTCGAGATCGTCACCGGCAGGTGCAGCCTCGAGAAGGGTACGGCCTTCATGCGACAGAGCGAAGCCGATGTCGGGCCTGGCCAACGCGTAGCCCTGGACAACCTCCGTGGCACGGCGCAGCTCCGTTCGAACAGTCTTGAGAAACTTGCGCCGAGCTGGGACGTTGAAGAACAGCGATCGGACCTCGACCACGGTTCCCCTGGGATGAGCCGTCGGCTCTACCGAGCGGATATGCCCTCCGTCGATCCGAATGCGATGCCCGTCTCCCGGCTCCGTTGCCGTGACCAGCTCCACCCGAGCAACGGCGGCGATGGCGGCGAGCGCCTCACCACGAAATCCCAGAGTCGCGACGCCCTGTAGATCGTCGAAGCTGCCGATCTTGCTGGTGGCGTGTCGATCGAAGGCCAGCAAGGCATCGCTACGGTCCATTCCCACACCATCGTCCACGACGCGAATGGATCGCTTGCCGCCGGCTTCGAGCTCGACTCGAATCGAGCCAGCACCCGCATCGATGGCGTTCTCCACCAATTCCTTGACGACCGAGGCCGGTCGCTCGACGACCTCCCCGGCCGCGATCTGAGAGATCAACCGATCATCGAGAATCTGGATGGTTGTCACGAAATGCTCTCCTCCGCCGGGCCCTGAGCCCTTCGGCGGAAGTGTGGGCTTTCTCCTGGGCCTGGGCGCCGCTAGCCTCGCTTCGGACCCGCCTCCACGGCAACCAGCGGCAGGTACGCCTGATCAGTGTACTCCCGAACCATTCGGCTGGCCGAGAAGCGGGCACCAATCGTCGCGATCGACCTCTTCATCATCTCGATCCACTGCACTGGCAATCCCTGCTGAGA
>JAUWSP010000440.1 GCA_030610025.1 Acidobacteriota bacterium
TGGCACGGCGACCGTACTGCCGTGGCGTCTTGAAGCCGTTTTCATCGCCGCGCACCGCCAGCACGTTGTCGATGCCCAGATAGTTGAGCTCGATGAGGAAATCCTCGGACTCCTCGCGGGTGAAGCCCAGGCACAGAACGTGGGGTACTGCGTCGATGTTGTACGTGTTCTGGATCAGGGCGCAGACGCCGAGCGTTCCCGGCCGTTTCCGCTTCACCTTGCGTTGGATGCCGTTTTCAGTCTCCTCGTAGCTGACCTGCGAGCCATGGCTGGTGATGTCGATGAAGGGAGGGTCGTGTCGGGCGAGATCTTCGATCAGTTGCAGCAGACCGCGCACATTTCCACCACGCAGAGGAGGAATGATCTCGAAGCTGATCAGGGGCTTTTCGGCCCGGTCCAGATGCTCTGTGACTTTCATGGCACTTTCCAATCGACTCCGGCGATGGATCGCCGGTGTCCAGTCTCAACTGATGGTTAGCCTGATGTGGCGCAAAGACTACCCGGCCCGATCCAGGTTCCGCAAGCTAATCCACCGCCTGTGTCCGGGATTGAATGAGCTGCAACAGGAGCAGCGCCACCATGACTCCGGCGATTCCGGCTACGACATCCAGGCTCTCCCAGCCGCGCCCGGGTATCCGGATCTGGGCAGCCTCCAGGATGACAATGTACAGCAGCGTCGCGGCCAGGGTCTTGCTTGCCGCTCCCCAATCGCCACGTGCGTCCAGGAAGCACCGACGCACGAGAAAGGCCAACACGAGGAAGAGACCGAAGTGCACCAGCTTGTCCGCCCAGGGCCACAGCTTGTTCGCCAAGGGCCTCAGCCAGTCGGGAATCTCGAACCAGATTCCGACGTCCTGAAGCGAGTCGCCCGTCATCAGGAGGGCAGCCGCTATCAGACCGGCCCAGAGCAATGCCGGAAGATATTTGGTCAGGAACAAGCTCATTACAGTCGCCTTCTTCATAGACGCCACTCGGCAGGCTTGGGAGTATAAACTCTGGTCCGCATGAAACGACAGGTTCTCAGGAGATTTGGATGAACGACACCGCCCAGGAGCTGAACGCCAAGATCGAGAGCCGTCAGGCAACGGTCGGAATCCTCGGTCTCGGCTACGTCGGCCTACCCCTGGCCCTGGCCTTTTCGAAGGCAGGGTTCCCGGTGCTGGGCTTCGATGTGGACGACAGCAAGGTAGAGCTACTGAATCGTGGCGAGAGCTATATCACGCATATCGAGGCAGAAGCTGTCAGCGAGGCTGCGAGTCGCGAGCACTTCTCGGCAACGGCTGACTTCTCCAGGCTCGGCGAGCCCGACGTGCTGGTGATCTGTGTACCGACACCGCTGACCTCGCAGCGTGAGCCGGACATGACCTACGTGGTGGACACCGCCGAAAAGATCGCCAAGAAGCTCCGCCCGGGCCAGCTGGTGGCGTTGGAGTCGACAACGTATCCGGGCACAACGGAAGAGCTTCTGCGCGAGATCCTGGAAACGTCGGGACAGGTCTGTGGGCAGGATTTCTTTCTCGCCTATTCTCCGGAGAGGGAGGATCCAGGCAATCCGGACTTTGCCACGACGACCATACCCAAAGTCGTCGGAGGCGTCGACGACGTCTCCACCGACTTGGCGGTGGCCCTCTACAGCCCGGTGGTCGTCGAAACGGTCCGAGTCTCATCCGCCAGCACCGCCGAAGCCGCCAAGCTGCTCGAGAACATCTTCCGCGCCGTCAACATCGCACTGGTCAACGAGCTCAAGATCGTCTACGACGAGATGGGCATCGACATCTGGGAAGTGCTGGATGCCGCGGCCACCAAGCCGTTCGGCTTCATGCGATTCAATCCAGGGCCGGGCTGGGGTGGTCACTGTATCCCCATCGACCCGTTCTACCTCTCCTGGAAAGCCCGCCAATACGGTATTACGACCCGCTTCATCGAGCTCGCCGGAGAGGTCAACATCCGGATGCCGCAAAGGGTGGTTGAAAAGCTCCCGGAGGCACTCAACGGCCACGGCAAACCGGTCAAAGGCAGCAAGGTCCTGGTCCTGGGATTGGCCTACAAGAAGGACGTAGCCGATCCACGCGAAAGCCCGGCATTCGAGATCCTTTCCCAACTCTTCGAGCTCGGTGCCGAGGTGTCCTACCACGATCCCTTCATTCGGGAGGCCCCCTCCATGCGATCGTGGCGACACCTGGGGGCGCTCGAATCACAGCCATTGACGAAAGAGGTGCTCGGTGCCCAGGACGCGGTGATTCTGGTAACGGATCATACCGACGTGGACTACAAACTCGTCCTGGAGCATGCACCCCTGCTGATCGACACGCGGGGCGTGTATCGGCAACCCAACCCCAAGGTCGTCAGGGCCTGAGCCCCCGCCAGACCCGGGCCAGCAACCAAGATCCAGCTCAGGAGAGACTCTTCCCATGGCCATTCCTGATTTCGCCGATGTCCCTGTCCTGGTAACGGGCGGAGGTGGCTTCATCGGCTCCAATCTCGTCGATGAACTACTGGCTCGAGGAGCCCGAGTTCGAGTCCTGGACAACTTCGCCACGGGCCGGCGCGAAAACCTCGACCACTGTATGGATCGCATAGAGCTCATCGAAGGCGACATCAGGGAGGGCACGACCTGTGAGGAATCCTGCCGCGGTCAACGCTACGTCCTCCATCAGGCGGCTCTGGGGTCCGTGCCACGGTCCATGGAGGATCCTGCGACATCGCTGGACGTCAACACCCAGGGAACCGCCAATCTGCTGGCGGCCGCGCAAAAGGCCGGAGTCGAGCGGTTCATTTTCGCTTCGTCCTCGAGTGTCTACGGCGACAGTGATCGGCTGCCCAAGAAGGAGGGCGAGGAAGGCGCGCCCTTGTCTCCCTACGCCGCCTCGAAGAGCCTCTGTGAGGAGCTCGCAAAGACATTCGCTCGCTGCTATGGCCTGAAGTGGATCGGCCTGCGGTATTTCAACATCTATGGGCCGAGACAGGATCCCGCTGGGCCCTATGCGGCCGTCATCCCCCGATTCTTCGACGCCTTCCTGGAGAACAAGCCGCCGGTCATCTTTGGCGACGGTGGTCAGAGCCGCGACTTCACCTATGTAGCAGACGCGGTCCGGGCCAATCTCCTGGCGGCCGGAGCCGCAGTCGAGGCCTGCAATCGTGCCTACAACGTGGCCGCCGGCGACCGTACCGATATCAACGACCTGGCGGAGCTCATTCGCCAGGCCGTCGGCAGCGATGCCACACCGATCCATGAGCCGCCGAGGGCTGGCGACGTGAAGCACTCTCTCGCCGATCTCGAGGATGCCTCTACTTTGCTGGAATACGAGGCCAAGACGAGCCTTCGCGATGGCCTGCGCCTGAGCCTGCCCTACTATCTGTCGCTGCAAGGCTAGACCAGGACTGCGATAATCGATCGCCTTCAGCCAACGGTTACTTGTCACTCGAATTCGAGTGCGAAGGAAGTGAAAATGAGCGAAAGACAAAAGGGTCGTAA
>JAUWSP010000573.1 GCA_030610025.1 Acidobacteriota bacterium
CACCCCGGCTGACTGCCAACTCTTCACCGGTGAGCAGAAGATTCAAGTCCCACCGAAACAACATCAGGGTCACCAGCCCAAAGACCGTCCATGGAAGCAGCCAGAGCACCTCACCGTAGCCCACCACCGAAAGTCCCCCCATCATCCAACGCACCATTCGGAAGGTCTTGGTGAAGTCGGCCAGGTATTGAATAAACAGCACCAAAGCCGAGCAGGATATGGAAATGGCGATACCGGCGAGCAACATCGTGGAGGTTTCCCGGGTGTAGCCACTCATCGCCAGACCGAGGATCACCCCCGAGACCACCAGGGCACCGATGAAGCTCGCTACCGCTACCGCCGGGAAGCCCAGCGCCTGGCCGAGTCCATCGATCTGCAGCACCAGGACCGCACCGAGGGCCGCCCCACCTGCGATCCCCAGGGTGTAGGGCTCGGCAAGCGGATTGCGAAAAAGAGTCTGAAGGGCCAGGCCCGAGATGGCGAGAGCGCCGCCAGCCAGCATCGCGAGCAACACCCGTGGCACCCTCAGGCTCCAGAAGATCGTGCCAACCGTCGGATCTCCCGACAGCAGATCTCCCACGGTCAAGATGCGGCTGCCGAGCAGTGGCGCCACCACGAGCGTCACCAACCACAGGCCGGCCATCGCCAGGAGCACCTTGCGGGATCTCACAGTTCCCACTCCAGCAGGGTCAGAGGTCGCTTCCCTTCGCGGACAACCGAGAATGGCGCCCCGAAGACTTCTTCCAGCCTCGCCGTGCGCAGCATCTCGGCAGGCGTCTCACAGGCCACCGCGGCCCCGTTGCGCAGGGCCAGAATGCGATCAGCCAGGAGTGAAGCGAAGTTCAGATCGTGGGTCGCCACGACGATGCTCAAACCGGCCTGCTGGTTGAGACGGGCGAGTAGTGAAGCGACGTCCCGCTGGTGCAGGGGATCCAGGTGGGTCGTGGGCTCATCCAGGACCATGAGCTCCGCCTCCTGTGCCAGCGCGGAGGCGATATACACCGATTGGCGCTCGCCCCCCGACAGCTCCACCAAAGGACGCTGGCGAAGGGTCTCGATTCCTGCCAGCTCGAGCGCTCTTGCCACAGCCCGATAGTCACTCTCTCGCGGCGCGACCCTCAGGGCCGAAAGATAGGGATATCTTCCCAGGAGCACCATCTGTTCCACCGTGAGGGGGATCCTCAGAGGATGACTCTGAGGGACGTAGGCAATGCGCTTGGCGAGCTCGCGGCGGGAAAGGTCCGAGTAGGGTGTCTCGCCCCAGGATAGCGATCCGCTGGAGGGTTCCAGCAATCCGACCATCAGGCGCAACAAGGTGGTCTTCCCGGCCCCGTTGGGGCCGACGACCGCCAGACACTCGCCCGCCACTACCTCTTGGTCCAGGCCGCCGAGAATGGTGCACCCGTCGGCCTCCCATCCGATGCCACGAGCTGTCAGTAGCGCCCTCTTGGTCACGGCTGCTCACCGCAAGAGAGAATGGCTTCGCGCAGCTCCCGATACAGTCTGGGCAACCGCGGCCCCGGGACCAGGACATGGTCGCCCGCCACGACGCGAGCACAGGCGGGAGCCATGTCGGTCTGGGTTCGAAGTTGCTGCCAGTCCAAGGTCAGCTTTTCGTAGTTGCCCGGCGACGGCTGGAGGTCGATGACGACGTCGGCCTGGCGCTGGAGAATTTCTTCGAGGCCCACCTGGGGGTAGTCGAGTGGCGCATCGGCGAAGGCATTCGTGGCACCTAGAAGCCCGAGCAGCTCATCCAGATGCGTCCCGGGACCGCTGACCAGAACATCGGCCATTCTGCCGCTGTCCCGACCCACGGACAGCAGGACCTTGGGGCTGCCGGCTATGGGACTCGGCGCCAGAGCCTGCCGCCATCGCTCTAGAACAACCTCTCCCCTCTCGACCACCCCACAGCGCTCCGCGATGGTGCCGATCATGGATTCCACTTCGGCCAGGGTTTCACTGCGTACCGTCAGCACCTCTACCCCCAGGCGATCGAGCTGCACCCGAAGTTTCTCCTCGCTGGGCAGCAGTATCGCCAGATCCGGCTGCAAGGTGGTGATGACCTCCAGTCGAGCGTCGAAGAGTCCACCGAGCTTCGGCTTGTGTTCGACCTCGGGAGGCCAGGAGCTGTAGTCGCCCACCCCCACGACACGGTCACCGAGCCCCAGGTCGAACAGCGCCTCTGTGATGCCGGGTGCCAGGGCGATGATCCGTTCTGCGGGGGATGGCTCCGGAGCACTCTCCTTGGTGCCACAGGCCAGGCCGACGAGCACGAGAAACGAGCTCACTACAATCCAATAGGTGCTACCCAGAGAAAAGCGACTCATCGAAAGCTCGTAGCCACTCCCACCACGAGGGTTCGCCCGGGCGCTGGGAATCCGAGGGCCGGTTGGTACTCCTCTCCCAGCAGGTTTTCGATTCGTGCGTAGGGAGCCAGTCGGGTGCCAGGCCTCCACCGGGCCGCCACATCGAGTCGAAAGTAGGCCTCGTTGGTTGTGCGTTCAAAGGTGATCGGATCGACATCTTCCCGGTCCCCGACGTAAAACCCGGTCAAACTGGTGGACCAGTTCTTGGGGGCGTAGGCCACCACCAGATTGGAGCTTTCCCCGGGGCGGCGCAGCAGCACCTGCCCGGTATCCAGGTCCTCGGTCTCCAGGTAGGTCCCGTTCCATCGCAGTC
>JAUWSP010000538.1 GCA_030610025.1 Acidobacteriota bacterium
CGACGCCGACCATGCCATAGCAGTGAGTCAGCCACATGCGGCCGGCCTCTGGATCGATGGCCACCGGGAAGCCGGCGGCGAATCCCACCTGCGGCGCATAGGCATCACCATCGGAAAGAAGCGTGACCGGCAACTCGTCGCTCAGGGCCCGGTCGAACTCGGGCGAGAGTGAGGCACGGGCCTTCTTCACCGGTTTGCGCTCTGCCGGGTCTTCGGCCGGGTCACCCCACTGGACCACATAGTTGTCCTGCGACCGCACTACGACCAGATCGTCGTAGAAGCGTTCCGCCACGAGGGCCTTGATATTGGCGACATGCTCGGGCGCGAACTCCGGCGCTAGTGCCATGATCACGCGACCCCCCGGCAGATCGAGAACTAGAGTGTCAGCGGGATCGAGGGCTCGCCAGTCGGAGGGACTGGAGCTCGCCAGGACCTCCGGCATCGTCGGGGGCGCAGCGGGAGCCTCCTCCGCATGGACCGAGACCGGTATGAGAAGCACCAAGGCGAAAACAGACAGACCTTTGATCTTCATCGCAATATCCTCGAAGTCGACTCTCGTAGTCGAGAACCATACCCCACTCCCACGACCCGAGCAGTCCTTCGATCATTTCGGTGGTACTGGGCCACGCTCGAGGCTCTCCCCATCAACCTGGGCTGCCCCCACCCACCCCGGCCGGCACGGGGTCCGGCCGCTTCAAGATCTCGAATGCTGGTTAGGCCCCCAAGCCCTCGGGAAGCCTCCTACCTGTCCTGCAACAGGGCGGTCCAGTTCTGAACCAAGGTCATCGGAGCGGCTGCCCCCGCTTCGTCGAACTGGTTGACCAGGAAGGTCTCGCCATCGGGCATGACCTGATAAGGGTAATCGTTGTTGAGCGGGTACCGGATGTTGAAAAGGGGCTCCGGAACGCCGATCACAACATCTTCCTCGAGGCTCACATCCACGACCATCAACTCGCTTCTGGCGCTGACGTAGAAGAGCTTCTTCCCGCTCGGGTGCCACATCGGATGCAACGCTCCATCGGTAGAGACCTGGAATTTCCCACCTTCGCCGGACAGCGGCACGATGAAGACCTGAAACTGCCCCGATTCACCGGAGTTATAAGCGAGCCAGCGCCCATCCGGTGAGAAGTGGCCGTCCCCCTCATAGAACGGGCTCTGGATCACCGTGGTGAGCTTCTGCTCCTGAAAATCGTAGAGCACGACATCCAGATCGGTCTCTCGATTCTGCAGATCCATGGAAAGGTATCGGCCATCCGGAGACCAATCCCATGCCGCCAGGTCGGCCAGATCGGGCTTCTCCCCCAGCTCGAGAACCAACTCTTCCTGTCCGAGGCCCGACGAGAGCTTGCGAAAGACCTGATGAATCCCCGTTCGGTTGGTTGTGTAGACGATCCACTTGTCGTCCGGCGACCAGAGCGGCGAAAAGTGATCGCCGTCTTCGAACGTAAACCGGGTGGCGGTGCCCCGCGCCAAATCGCGAATCCAGATGGTGGTGTTGTCGGCACCGCGGTAAGCGGCCCGTTTGCCGTCGTGACTGAGCGCCACCTGGCTGTGAAGAGCGGCGGGGGAAGGATCACCGAGCACCTCTCCCGCCGTGTCCATATGGTAGAGACGGGTCTGAGCTCCCGTGCTCGCCCCCGACTGATAGACCAGGTTTCCCGTCTGCGAGATCGAAAAGACCGCGAATTCGTTGCCCGTGTAGGCGATGTCCTCCGCAATGGGGACGGGGTCGCCAGCGACGGTGGCCGAGTCCGCATCGAAGTCCACAACCATCAAGCTGCCCTCCCGCCAGAACAGAAGGTGGCCCGAGGGCGAGTAGGCCATCGATGAGTTGGCGCTCAGCACGGCCGAGCGCTCGCCGGTTTCGATCGAGACAACCTCGATGCGACTCTCGTCGTATCGACTGCCGCCTTCGGCCGTCTGCGACAAGAACAACACGCGTTCACCGTCCGGCAGTAGGACAGGGAATCGGTGGGCTGTCTCGCCGCGCTCCATGTCGACTCTGGTCAGTTCGACCGCTTCCCCTCCTGCAGCTGGAACGACCCAGAGACCGCCCCGGAAGTCGGGCGCGTAGACGATTCTCCCGTCTGGGGTCCAGGTGCCGCCCCGGCCTTCTTGGACTGGAGCCAGAGTCTGGATCGGTCCTCCCTCTGAAGCGATTCGCTTCAGATCCCCCCGGCCGATGAAGGCGATGTTCCTTCCATCTGGCGACCAGAACGGATACATGGCCCCATCTGTACCTTCAAGAAGCCGCGGCGTCGAACTGGCAAGCGAGCGGACCCACAAGCGACGAACCCCGTCCTCCCCCAGGGCGACCAAGGCAACCTCAGAATCATCCGGCGACAGTGCCACGCCATTGCCGAGATCGAGGCTTGTCCCTTCCGGCGCCAGGATCGCGCTCTCGACGACGGAAGACGATGCTTCCTCTTGGCCGAGCCACAGCGCACCGAGGCCGATGGCTGCCACTGCGGCCAAGGCAGCCAATACCCACGGAAGCTTCGAAGAGCGGGGTGCCTCCTCATGGGGTTGCGCAACCGCTCCGAAAGAGCTCAACAGCGTCGACGTCTCGCCACCCGACTCGTGGGTGGCCAATGCGACTCGGGCTTCGCCGATGTCCCGCAGTCTCGACTTGGGATCCCGATCGAGACAGCGCGCCAGCAGCGCGCGAGTCGTTGGTGGAACCGAAGCCGGAAGGGATTCACCGTTGATCTCGTCCCGCAACACGGCTGCCAGCGTGTCGGAAACCGAGTCGCCCTGGAAGAGTCGCTGGCCGGTCAGCATTTCCCACAAGACGACACCGAAGGCCCAGACATCGGCTCGGCGGTCGGCCTCGAGCCCTTTGGCCTGCTCGGGGCTCATGTAGGCCGC
>JAUWSP010000085.1 GCA_030610025.1 Acidobacteriota bacterium
GGAGAGGCGGGCAAGCTCCTCCTCCGATGGCCTCTCTGTGAGGGTGGCTACGAGAACAGCAGTCGAGCTCAAATGCTCAACTCCTCGCGAAATCTCAGTTCGAAAACCGTTTCAGGAGCAGTGCTCCGTTGGAACCACCGAAACCGAAAGAGTTCGTCAGACCGAACTCGAACTCCGCCGCCCTGGCTGTTCCAGGTACGAAATCCAGGTCACAGTCGTCACTCGGGTGCTCCAGATTGATGGTGGGGGGCAAGATCTGATGGTGGAGGGCCAGCGCCAGAACACCGGTCTCCAGGCCACCAGCAGCTCCGAGGAGATGACCGGTGCAGGACTTGGTCGACGACACCGCCAACTGGTAGGCATGTTCACCGAACACGTCCTTGATCGCCGTCACCTCGGCCGAATCTCCCAGCTCGGTCGAGGTCCCGTGAGCGTTGATGTAACCGACCGCGGACGGCTCCAACTCGGCATCTGCCAGGACAGCTCGCATCGCGTCGGCGGCGCCGATGCCTTCGGGCTGCGGCGCCGAGATGTGGTAGGCATCGCCGCTCATGCCGTAGCCGACGATCTCGGCGTAGATCGGCGCCTGTCTCGCCAGGGCCTGCGACAGCTCCTCCAGGATCACGATGCCGGCTCCCTCCCCGATGACGAATCCATCACGGGCGCGATCCCACGGGCGCGAGGCGAGCTGGGGTTCGTCATTGCGGGTCGAGAGAGCTCGCATGGCGCAGAATCCCGCGACACTGAGTGGCGTCACCACCCCTTCGGTACCGCCGGCGATCATCGCGTCCGCGTGACCGTACTGAATCTCCCGGAAGGCGTCGCCAATGGCGTGCAGTCCCGAGGTACAGGCGGTGCAGGGAGCGGAGTTTGGGCCCCTGGCTCCATAGCGAATCGAGACCTGACCCGCCGCCATGTTGACGATCAGGCCGGGGATGAAGAATGGCGATACCCGACTGGGGCCTTTTTCGACCAGCCTCTTGTGAGTGCGCTCGATCAGAGGTAGACCGCCGATCCCGGATCCGATGATGACCCCGACCCGACTGGCGGCTGCCTCGTCGATCTGCAACCCGGAGTCATCCATGGCTCCCTCGGCCGCGGCCAGGGCCAGCTGGATGAACCGATCGCTCTTCTTCAGGTCTTTCTTGTCGATGTACTTCAGGGGATCGAAGTCCGACACCTCGCCGGCAATGCGACTCGGGTATTCGGAGGCATCGAATCGAGTGATGGGACCCACTCCGCTGCGGCCCTCGAGAAGGCCCTGCCAAGTGACCGCAGTGCCATCGCCGAGAGGCGAGACGAGACCCACCCCCGTCACGACCACACGGCGCGGAGACTCAAGTCTCATCGTGAACCCACGGCGAGCTCTCGTTGGACAGCACGACCCCACTCATCTCGAGTGCGATCAACCCTGATGCTGCTCGATATAGCTGACGGCTTCCTTGACTCGGCTGATCTTCTCGGCGTCCTCGTCGGGAATCTCGATGCCGAACTCTTCCTCGAAGGCCATGACCAGCTCGACGATGTCCAGGGAATCGGCACCCAGATCCTCCGTAAAGCTCGCCTCGATCGTTACCTCGTCAGCATCCACGCCCAGCTGTTCCACGATAATGCTCTTTACTTTTTCACTTACCGACATGGTTCAAACTCTCCTGTGCAAAGTTCGAGTTCGTGCGATTCTAAGAGATTCCTCGCGTCAGATATATAGGCCGCCCGACACGTTGAGCACGTGACCGGTGACATAGCTCGCCTCTTCGCTGGCCAGATAGAGGACCGCCCAGGCAACGTCGTCGACGGATCCCAACCTATGGAGGGGGATGACAGCGACCAGCTCCTCGCGGTGTTTTTCGGGGATCCGATCCGTCATGGCCGTCTCGATAAAGCCTGGAGCGACGACATTGACCGTTATGTTGCGCCCCGCCAACTCCCTGGCCAGTGACTTGCTGAACCCCACCAGACCCGCCTTGGCGGCTGCATAGTTGGCCTGGCCGGCATTTCCCATCAGGCCGACCACAGAGGATACAGAGATGATCCGCCCCCAGCGTCGTCGCATCATTCCACGACTCACCGCACGGGCCGTGGCAAAGGCGCCCGTCAGATTGACACGCAGGACATCCTCCCAGGCTTCCAGACTCATGCGAGCCAGCAGACCGTCTTTGGTAATCCCGGCATTGTTGACCAGGATATCGACCTTGGAAAAAGGCTCCGGGAGGCCCTTGAGCCGTTCGGCCACCGTATCGGGTCGAGCCAGGTCGAGCTCCAAAGGATGGACTTCCACACCCTGTTCAGCCAACTCGGTCGCCAGCGATTGCAGCTTGTCGAGACTGCGAGCCGCCGCGACGACCCTCGCACCTCGAGCCCCGAGCAACCTCACGATGGCCTCGCCGATACCTTGAGACGCACCGGTAACGAGAGCCGTCCTTCCCTCCAGTCGCATTGCGTTCATGTCGTCTCACCCACGATTTCGACGAGTTTTTCCGCTCTAGATGGCTGATCGAGGCTTACGGCCTTCACCGAAGGAGCGATGCGACGAATCAGACCTGTCAGAACGGATCCCGGGCCAACTTCGACGAACAGATCCACCCTACCCTGTTCTACCATCCAGAGGATCGATTCCACCCAGCGCACCGGACCGTCCACCTGCCGCTCGAGCGCTTCTCGAGCCGCGGCCCCGCTCGATACCGGAACGGCATCGATGTTACACACCACCGGTACCTTGGGTTCTCGGAAATCCACCGCCTCGAGCTCCGGCTCGAGCCCTTCTCTAGCCGGCCTCATCAGTGGCGAGTGGAACGGTGCGGAGACCGGCAACAGCATGGCACGTCGTGCGCCTTTCTCCTTCGCGAGCTGGATCGCCCTTTCCACCGCCAGCCGATGGCCAGCCAATACCGTCTGGGCCGGCGCATTGAAGTTCGCGACGGTACAGACCTCGTCACCCGCGGCCTCAGCGGCAATCGCAGCCACGGTCTCGGCCTCCAGACCCAGGACCGCGGCCATGGCCCCTTCGCCAACCGGGACCGCCTGCTGCATCAATTCGCCTCGACGACGCACGAGAACCAATGCGTCTTCGAAGGACAGGCTCCCGGCAGCGACATGGGCCGAATACTCCCCGAGACTGTGACCCGCCATCAGCACCGGCTCGATCTGAAGACCCGAGATGGCCTCGAGGATCGCTACGGAGGTCGCCAGAATCGCGGGTTGGGTGTTGGCCGTCAGCTGCAGGTCCTCTGCCGGGCCTTCCCAGCAAAGCTGCTTGAGCGGTATTCCCAGAGCCCGGTCGGCTCGATCGAACACCTTCTCGACCTCGGGATGGGAATCGCTCCAGGAGCTTCCCATGCCCACGGACTGCGAGCCCTGGCCAGGGAAGACGAAAGCGATTCGCTTGGCGGCAGCTTCAGACATGGCATCTATCTCGACCCTTGCGGCGCGGGTTCCCGGCCCCACGCACCGGGTCGACGATCGCGGCTAGGTCGCAGGCGCCTCCTCCGCGAGTCGAGCCTCGAGCAGGCGCTCTTCTTGAGCGTGGAGCTCGGCAACCCGATCCCGAATCTTGTTGTGAAGATCGGCGGCGCAGAATTCCACCGCCCGCCGAATCGAATTCCGAATCGCTCGCGGGTTGGATCGTCCATGGCCAATGAAACACCCCGCCTCGACCCCCAGAAGAGGAGCCGCCCCGTATTCCCTGTAATCGACCCTGCGGCGAAATCTCTCAAAGGCTGGTCGGGCAAGACTGTAGCCCAACCGTGTCCGCCACGTCTTCGAGAGCTCATCCTTCATCATCCCAGACATCAGTCCAGCCAGGGACTCGGCACTCTTCAAAAGGACATTCCCAACGAAACCATCGCAGACGATCACATCGACCGAGCCTCGAAAAACGTCACGACCCTCGACGATGCCAACAAAATTGAAGCCCGTCGCTTTCATCTCGGCGAACACCGCCTTGGTCAGATCGCTGCCCTTGCTCTCCTCTTCTCCGATCGACATCAGCCCAACACGGGGTGAGGCCGTACCCAGAATCTCCTGAGCGTAGAAGTGGCCCATGACTGCGAACTGCCTCAAGTGCTCGGGCTTGCTGTCGATGTTCGCGCCGACATCCAGTACCACGGTTCCACCTCGCGGGCTCGGGAACACCGTCGCGAGGGCAGGCCTGTCGACTCCCTTGATGGATCCGATGACGGTCTTGGCCACAATCAGGGCCGCACCCGTGTTACCGGCCGACACCATCGCCTGAGCCCGTCCCTCCTTGACCAACTCGCCACAGATTCGTATCGAGGATTGCTTCTTCTTGCGCAGCGGCGTGATCGGAGACTCATCCATGCCGACGACCTGCTCAGCATGCACGATCTCTATGCTCGACTGGAGTTCGCCCTGCTTCGCCAGTTGCTTTTCCAGAGTCGGACCATCGCCCACCAGCAGGATCGACGTCTTATCCTCCCTGGCGGCCTGATAGGCCCCTGCGACAACTGCGTTGGGGGCGAAGTCACCGCCCATAGCGTCGACGGCAATTCGCATTGTGTGCTCTTTGGCTTCAGCTCCCACCGAGACCGGCCTTCGGCGTCACCCGACCGATCAGACCCAAGCGCCCTCGGCCAGCGTGCCTTGAAGTGGAGATCGGCGGGGAGATCTTAGCAGAGACTACAGCGATTCCTTGGGCTCGAAGACCTCCCGCCCCTTGTAGTGCCCACAGTGGGTGCACGCACGGTGTGGAAGCTTAACCTCGCCACAGTTCGGACAGACGGAGGTCGCAGGACGATCCAGACTGTCCTGGCCGCGCCGCCGGTCACGCCTGGCCTTGGAGTGACGTCGTTTGGGATTTGGCATGATTCATTCAACCTCGTTCTGGAATGTCGCGGTATTCATCTGGGGACTACTCGTCCCGCAGGGTCTTCAACGCCTCCCATCGCGGATCCACCTCGTCCTGATCACAACCGCACGACTCGCTGTTGCGATTCGCACCACACGTCGGACAGAGTCCCTGACAGGTCTCACTGCACAGGCTCCGCATGGGTATGTTCAACTGAAGCTGCTCTCGTACGAGTTGCAGCGTGTCCAACTCTTCACCCTCAATGTAGAGCGTTTCCAAATCGTCCTCTGTCAGCTCTATCTCGCTGCCCACCGGATCGCTGTCCACCGGTGCGGGCACGGCCTTGAGCAATCGCAGCCGAACATCGCTCCCGACGGACCGCAACACCGGCTCCAGGCATCGCCCGCAAGTCACCGTTTGCTCATACTCGAGACGACCCGAGAGACGGAAACCTTCGCCCTCCCGATCAACACTACCCTGCCAGAGGATCTCACCGAGCCTCAAGAGCTCGGGCCGCTCGAGGGAATCGGCATTGACGGTGAGCTGCTGGCGCCAGACAAAGGGCTCGTCCCCTATCTTGTCCAGAGGAATCCGCATGGTTCGAACCCTTCGAAAACGTGCCCTTCAGGCCGACGGATGAGGCTACGGGATTCGGCTAGATCTGTCAATCAGAGCCCGGGCTTTCGACCCACATCTCCAGGCGGGGCGGCGAACCCCCGATCGTAAGGCTCAACGAGCCGGTGCTGTCGAGAGAGGTGAGAGCCCTGGCCGCCATCGTCCACCTCTGGATCTGCTCGGTCGGCGGCAAAGGCAGGGCGCTCAACGCACCTACAAGGCCATTCAGAGCACCACGGGCCTCAGCGAGGTCCATCCAGATACCCAGCTCCAGATGGGCTTCATCAGTCGACTCCAGCAAGGCCGAGATCGAGGACAGTCTGCCTGCCAGTTCGTGGATGGCCGCTTCATCGTAGGCTGCCAGGGACCACCCATCGTGGTTTCCTCGAGAAACTTCATAACCCAGAACGGACAACAGTTTCTCGGCCGGCAGCCGCCAAGGCTCACCAGCGCCCCGCTGGGCAACCACAGCGCGGGTCAGCTGGTCACTTGCCCCGTCGGCACCCGAAAGAAGCACGAAGGTCCGAGCCATGGAATCGACAGCCTCTTTCGAACTGGTGGAAGCCGCCACCAGGGCCAACCCCGGGGGCAGCGGTGGGCGAACTTGGGAGTCAACCGGCCGCACCGGATCGAGCGCGGCGCTCGCGACCCGCCAGCCCCGGGTCTCGACATCCAGCCGGTAGAGGCCCTTCGGCACGGACCCGAGGGGCTGTTCCAGGCTGAGGAGAGCATGGCTTGGTGAGAGCTCCGGTACTCGTTGCCCGACGGTTCGGGGAATCTCTCCCTGCGCCGCCGACCACATTCCATCCCGCCACTCCACCTGCACTGTTCTTCCATGCAACTCGACCGATCCTCCGGCGAGCCAGGCATTGCCGGCCAATCTGCCGGCCAGTCTGCCCAGCCACCCCACGAGCGGATAGACACTGGCTGCCACGACAAGGCGGTCGCCGTCAGAGCTTCCTGCCACGACAAGATCTCGGGCTGGCGGGAGACGGAACGGGCCGAAAGAGGGAAGAGCGGCCAGGTCTTGATCCACAAGATACGAAGAAATTCCGGAAAGGCCTTCCAGATCGCCAACCGTGCGCTCCAGAGCACCGAGATTCTGATGCGGGAAAGGGATCCAGAGTCGCAGAGGTAGATCGGTCGCACCGAAGAGGATCCGAGCCGTCGAATCCTTGGACCTCGGGCTGCCAGAATGGGCCCGAGGCGCGTACCAGTAGTACCAGTGACCGAAGAGGGCTGACACCATGAGGACCATGGCCCCCAGCCCGAGGTAGCTCCTGACAGGCCGACTCATTCGGTTCGCCTTCGATCGAAAACTCTACAGCCTCATGTAGGATTCATGCACCAGGGACAAGCTGCTATCGACCCTTGTCGTCGCCTCTGACTCGTCACTTCTACCACAATGGCCGGCTCCCGAGATCCAGCGAACGAGACCGCCGATCGATCCATGTCCTTCTGGCGGAGGGCTCGTCGAAGCATGGCGCGGCGCTTCCCCCGGACCCGCCGCGTCTACCATGGCTCGGTCGACACAGCCCGGCGACTGCGCAGTCTACCTCGACAGAGTGCCGCCGCCGTGCGCTTTCTCGGGATCTGCAAACAAAGGGCCGAGCGACGACAGGAGGAGCCACGGCTTACGGTCGGCGTCGATATCAGCCCTTTGTGGGAGCCGCTTACGGGGGTTGGTTGGTATCTCTATCGCCTGCTGGAGCACCTGGCTGACCGCGATGACGTGAGGCTCAGGCTCTATCCGCCGACGATTGTGTTGAGCCGCGAGTTTCCGTATGACGACCCCACGGTCGAGCTGCCATCGGGGCCCGCACTGGAGGTTGTCTCCTACGATCTGCCGGAGGTCCTGGCCGTGGACCACGTCGCGGTCAACTTCGTGCGCAGGTGGGAAGCTGATCTCGTTTCCCGAGACGAGAACCAGGTTCTCTTTGCACCCAACTACTTTCTACCCAGGCTCTTCAACAAAGTGCCGGGAGCTCTGGTGGCGACGATTCACGACCTCGGCTTTCGCAAGGTGCCCTGGTCATTGCGAGAGGAGACCCTGAACAGCCTCGCCAAGAAACTGGACCAGACCCTCAGCGGTGCCAGCCTGCTCATCACGGTGAGCAACACCGTACGTGACGAGCTCGTCTCCTATCAGTATGCATCCGAAGAGCAGATTCGGGTGGTGCACCATGGAGCCGGCCTCCTGGAGGGACTCGAAGCCGGCGAGCTTCCTGCGGGAGTTCCACCCCGGTTCGGCCTTCACGTCGGAACGCTGGAGCCGCGCAAGAACATCTCCTCGCTGTTGGCCTGCTGGCGCCTACTTCGTGATCGGATGCCAGACCCACCGGCGCTGGTCCTGTGCGGGCGGTTTGGCTGGAAGGCCCAGGAGCTCGAAGCCGAGGTCGCGGCAGCCGAGAAAGAGGGCTGGCTCCAGCACCTCGGCTATGTTCCCGAAGACCAGCTGGCCGGACTCTATTCTCAGGCCTCGGTCGTCGTCTTCCCCACTCTCTACGAGGGGTTCGGCCTCCCAGCGCTCGAAGCCATGGCAGCTGGCGCTCCCCTGGTCTGCTCTGACATCCCGGTGCTTCACGAGGTCGCAGGTAGAGCGGCCCTCTTCGCCTCGCCAGAGAGACCCGAGGAGATGGCGTCGCAAATCCACCGGGTGCTCACCGACGAGAGCTTGAGACGAGAGCTGATAGCCCTGGGCACCCGGCGCCTGGGAGAGTTCGACTGGAACAGAACCGCGGACCAGACCCTGGCCGTGTGGCGCGAGGCCGCGGAATCGCGCCGACCACCCATCGACACTGGCGGATGAATTCGGAGTAGCCGTTTGAGACCCGGGACGCCCAAGCCGACCATCGCGGTGGATACCAGATCCCTGGTGGGACCTCCCACCGGAATCGGCGTCTTCACCCTGTCCATGTTGAAGGCCCTCGCGGATCGAGATGGGGTCCGCTGTATCGGCATGGCCCACCGTGAGCTGTCCTGCGCCGAGGAGCTGCGCCAATCAGGCGTCGAGATGGAAGCCCAGGCCGCACCTTCCGGCGTCTGGTGGCAGCAGCTGGTGCTACCACGTCGGCTAGCAGGCTCCGACATCGACCTTCTCTGGTCGCCCCTCCTCACGCTTCCGGTGCGAAATCCGATTCCGGGTGTCGTGACGATTCACGACCTCACACCCCTTGTTCTACCCGAGGCACATCGTCTCAAGGTGCGACTCAGCTTGCTGCCGTTCCTCGCCTCGACGCTGCGGCAGGCCCGGTGCGTCGCCGTCGATTCGAAAGCCACC
>JAUWSP010000262.1 GCA_030610025.1 Acidobacteriota bacterium
CCGGATGCACCGGCGTCTCGAGCTGCTCGATCGTGGCTGCCTTGATCATCTCACCGATCCGCGTGAGCTCTTTCCCCTCGTCCGGAGTCAGAGTCAGCCCAACCTCTTCGGCATCGGCGATGACGTAGAACATCCCGCCGTAGGCCACATCCACTTTCACCTTGCCGATGTGCGGCACATCCACCACCGCATCCAGGTGGACCGGAAATGCAGGGACATTCTCGAATGTCACACGCTCGACCTTGCCCCCTCGCACGTCTGCCCGTATCGCTATGAGCCCGGCTGGGGACTCGAGCAGCAGCTCGGTCACCGGCTCGGCCGAAGGTCCCATCCCCGTCTCGATGAGCACCGTGGCTACCGCGATCGTGTTCGTGCCCGACATGCCGGGATACTCGACCTGTTCCATGATCACGTATCCAGCATGAGCATCTGGATGGGTCGGAGGCAGGATGAGATTGCAGCAGGTCGCTGGATAGCCTCTGGGCTCCCGCAACATTCTCAATCGCAGGTCGTCGGCCTCGGTCTCGAGATACCGCATCTTCTCGAACATCGTCGAGCCGGGAACGTCCAGGACCCCGCCCACGATCACCCTGCCGGGCTCGCCGCAGACATGGGTGTCAACCGCTTGAATCATCTTGGATACCCGCATCGTCTCCCCTTCACCACCGATGAGACTGTTCGATAGCATCGCCAATACTGGCAGAGAATCCATGCTTCTGGGAATCGGCCCCTCCCAGCGCGACGTGCAGATCGCCTGTCGAGAAGCTAGAATCATCTTTCCTAACAGCACCACGCTGAACCCTCGTATCGAGGAAACAGGGAGGAGAAACAATATGAGCACACGACTTTCGTTGTCGGTTCTGGCCATCGGTATCGTGGTTGGCCTGGTTTTCGGAGTGGCGTCTTCGACCGCACAGGTGCCGCCGCCGCCGAACCCGCAAGACGTCCTATCGGCGGCCTATCCAGGCAAGAGCTATTCACCTTATGCCGGCGCAGAGTTTCCGAGCCGGATCTACTGGGGTGACACCCATCTGCACACTGTCGCCTCGCTGGATGCAGGCGCTTTTGGGAACCGGCTCGATTTGCGGGAGGCCTACAAGTTCGCCCGCGGCGAGGAGGTCGTCGCAACGACCGGTATTCCCATCAGGCTGTCGCGACCGTATGACTGGTTGGTCGTCGCCGACCACTCCGACAACATGGGCTGGTTCCCCGATCTCCTGGCGGGCAAGCCCACCCTACTGGCCGATCCGACGGGAAAGGATTGGTACAACCGCATCCAAGCGGGTGACGGCGTCAGCGTCGCTCTGGAGATCATCTCCCTCTTCTCGCAAGGTGAGTTTCCAGAAGCGATGATGTATGCCCCCGACACCAAGGAGTACAAGTCGGCCTGGAAGGAAGTGATCGACGTCGCCGAGGAGTACAACGACCCGGGCAAGTTCACCGCCTTCATCGGCTTCGAATGGACCTCGCTGATCAAGGGCAACAACATGCACCGGGTGGTGATCTACCGCGATGGTGCCGCCAAGGCCTCCCAGATGGTCGCTTACACGACCTACCCGCCTCTGGGTAGCCCCGACCCACGCGATCTCTGGAAGTGGCTGACGGCTTTTGAGGACAAGTCCGGGGGCGACGTTCTTGCCATTGCACACAACGGCAATCTCGCCAACGGCATCATGTTTCCCCTCGAGGCCCAATGGAACGGGCGTGCGTTCGACAAGGACTACGTCACACAGCGAGCCAAGTGGGAGCCACTCTACGAGACAACGCAAATCAAGGGCGATGGCGAGACACATTCGTTTCTCTCGCCCGATGACGAATTCGCGGACTACGAAACGTGGGATGTCGGCAATCTCGATGTCTCCGAGGCCAAAACCAACGAGATGCTGGCCGGCGAGTACGCCCGCGAAGCTCTGAAACGCGGTCTCCTGATCGAATCGCGTCTGGGTACCAACCCCTACAAATTCGGCCAGATCGGCTCGACCGATAGCCACACCTCTTTGTCCACGGCAGAAGAGGACAACTTCTTTGGCAAGCACACCGGGTACGAGCCGAATCCGCATCGGATGGAGCATCCGATGTTCGAGACTCCCATGGGCAGGATCGACGGCTGGCAGTTGGCAGCCTCCGGTCTCACCGCGGTCTGGGCGACCGACAACAGCCGTGAGGCGCTTTTCGACGCGATGGAACGCAAGGAGGTCTACGCCACCACCGGTAGTCGCATGGGGGTTCGTTTCTTTGGTGGTTGGGACTTCACCGAGGTCGACATCCAAAGCCGCACTCCAGCGCACGTCGGCTACGGGAAGGGCGTTCCCATGGGCAGCGATCTGCCCAGAATGAGCGGCAGCAAAGCGCCGAGCTTTATGGTCTATGCCCTCAAAGACCCGATTGGAGGCAACCTCGACCGGATCCAGATCATCAAGGGCTGGGTGGATGGTAGCGGCAACACACAAGAGAAGGTCTACGACGTCGCCTGGTCCGGTGACCGGTCACCCGGCTCCGACGGAAAGCTGCCCGCCGTCGGCAGCACGGTAGATGTGAAGACCGCAACCTGGACAAACACCATCGGCGCCTCCGAGCTCGGTACCGTTTGGGTCGATCCCGACTTCGACGCCTCGCAGAAGGCCTTCTACTACGTCCGCGTGCTCGAAATCCCGACACCTCGGTGGTCGACCTACGACGCGTTTCGATTTGGCGTTCCCATCCCGGAAGGAGCTCCGGTCTCGACCCAGGAACGAGCCTATTCGTCGCCGATCTGGTACACGCCGTAATAGCCGTTCTTGATTGCGTGTTCGACACTTCTTCGAAGCTGCCCCGCGCCAGTGATCCAGCTGGCCGGGGCAGCTTTCACAGCAGCAGGACGCAATGACTCCCACTGTTGCCCTGAGGGCCCAGCTCCGGGAACGGGTACTGCTCGTACTCGGGCCGGCCCTGTCCAGGGTCGCTGCTCTCTATCGCAAGATCTGGATTCCGGAGTGCCGAATCATCGTGGTGATTGGCAGCCATGGGAAGACCACGACAGCGACCGTAGTGGCTGAGGCGCTGAATTGCGTTTCTGACAGCCAGCTCACCGGCAACATCCAGGCCTTGGTCGCCTTGAACCTGTTCCGATTGAGGCGTGGAACCCCCAGAGCCGTGCTCGAAGTTGGAATCGGCATCAAGGGGCAGATGAAGACTTTCGCGCGAATGCTGCATCCCGACGTAGTGGTCGTCACGTCGATCGGACGCGAGCACCAGCAGAACCTCGGTTCCCTGGAGGACATCCGAGCCGAGAAGGCCATCATGGTCGAAGCTCTTGGCCCAGAAGGCCTGGCTGTACTCAACGGCGATGATCCAAACGTCCTATGGATGGAATCGAGAACCAAGTCACGTGTCATCCGATGTGGCCTGAACGACGAGAACGAGGTGAGGGCGACGGATGTATCCCTGAGCTATCCACCAGAGATGCACCTGCGTCTCGCCTTCGACAACACCCAGCTGAAGCTGACAACGCCCTTGCTCGGCCACGTAATGGTCTTCCCCGTTCTGGCTGCCCTGGCCGTCGGCCAGGAAGAGGGCATCGCTCAGTCCGATCTCCAGCGGCGCCTGAAAGCCGTACAGCCTGTTGACAGGCGCATGGCAAGGGTCGCACTCCCCAACCAGGCATGGGGAATCGTGGACGATCGCAAGTCCCTACCCGACACAGTCAACGCAGCTCTGAGGACCCTTGCAGAGCTTCCAGCAGAACGAAAGTGGGTCGTGATGGGTGAGATCGGAATGCCTCCGGATCACTCCATCGAGCCGCTGTATCGATCCACAGGAGCAGCCCTGGGGCGCGTTTGCGACAAGCTGGTCCTGACGACTGGAGACCCGAGGAAGCGCGATCTTTTCGTAGCCGGCGCCACCGAGGCAGGGCTGGCTGAAGACCACATCGCGAGCTTCGATGGCAGCCTCCAAGCGGTGGCAGAGCATTTGCGACATCACCTGAGGCCAGGGGATGTCGTCCTCTTCAAGGGGCGTTTCCCCGAGCGACTGGTGCGCATTGCCCTCGTTCTCGAGGGAATCGAGGTGAGTTGCTGGGTGCCCAGGTGCGGGGCTCGAATGCTGGAGTGCCGAAGCTGCCCGGCTCTGACCGGGCGCTGAGCACACGCGCCGTCAGCGTGTCGCCATCGCTGGCTGTCACTCGAAATCGAACTCGAGGCCTGATCCCGCGAGCCTCCGAGCACACATCTCGTCGAAGGCCTCACTCTGGGACGGAGTGAACTGCTCCTTCCAGGAACCGATCCGCCCTGCCCGGAAGAATCCGGCGAATTCCTGGATCTCGTGCATGTAGCTGCACTCTGTCGTGCGCAGGGCCCCGAACGACGTCTTCTCTCGCATCCTCGCCCGGGCACCCTGCGACAGGGGGCAGTCCATGAAGCGAGCCAGCTTGTCGGCCTCGCCCAGGAAATCCCGACAGAGATCCTCGTACTTCAGAAACAGCACGTTCTCCAGAGTCCTCGAGTGCCACCAACCGAGGACGTGATCGAACCAATCGCCTCTTTGCACTCGCCCCTCCGAGAAGAGCTTCAGCCAGTGCTCCAAGGGGCCGGAGTAATGGCCCGACCAGGACTTGGCTCGCTCGAAGAAGTAGTAGGAAACGGCTACGTCTTTGGGGTTCCGTGCGATGTAGACATACTTGCAAGGAGATTTCGATGGGTCGCCCCCCAGCGCCATCGGGTACGGCATATGAGACTTGAAGATGCGAGGCGAAGGAAGGCCTGCCAGTTCTTTCTCGTCTCGAGGGTAGGTCCAGGAGCTGGCAACCCAGTGCAGGCAGCTCCTCAACGTGGTGTCTTCAGGAATCTCCCCGTCGTTGACGATCAAGACGAGAACGTAGGCC
>JAUWSP010000455.1 GCA_030610025.1 Acidobacteriota bacterium
CATGCCGCGAAATCCTGCTGATTCCCCGAGACTCACTGCACCCAAGACCTGCATTGCTCTTCTGCTGGGGCTGCTGCTCCTGCCTGCAGCGGCTAGCGCTCTGGGCCTCGAGTTGGAGGCCCGCTACTGGGCACCTGATCTCTCGGGCAGCGCCGCCCTCGAAGACTTCCCGGACATCGGTCTCGATGTCGGAGATTTGCTGGGAATGAGCGCGGATGCCGTTCCCGAGCTGCGGCTGACCTTCAGGCCGTTCTTGGGGATCTTTGCGCGGGGCACCTATTCCACATTCTCCAATTCGGGTGAAACCGGGTTCGATCTGGGCGACTTCCCGATCGATCTCGACGCTCGCATCACCAGCGGTCTCGACTTCGACTACGGCCGCCTCGGCCTGGGTTGGCAGTTCGTGACGCCGAAGAAGACCCTGCGGATCGGCCCCTATGTCGAAGCCAAGGCTCTTTGGGGAGATGCTTCGATCGGCGTTCGCTCGAGCTTCGGGAATCTCTCGGAGTCCGAGAGCTTCGAGGCGGTCTTCGGCTCCGTTGGTGGACTACTGGAGATTCAACCCACCGATAAGTTCCAGATCTTCGCCGACGCCTCGGTCCTGGTCGGTTCCGACGAGGCGGACCTCCTGGACGCCGAGCTGGGGGCTCGCTTCTATCCCATCTACATGGTTGGTATCGGGCTGGGGTATCGCATCATCGAAATCGATGGGGTGGTGGACAACGTCAAGATGGATCTCGATTTCAAGGGGTTCTTCGGCAGCCTCGTCCTACGCTTCTAGCAACTCTCTCCCTACCCGAAAGAGTGGGGACAACCATAGATTTCTAAGGATAGGCTCCACCTGCCTGAAACCGGCTCCGACCGGTCCATCGAGGAGCAAGTCGATGGCATCGGATCGGGCCGCCCGGGTTCCCCGGTTCAGTTGAGAAGGTGAATTGGCTGCTGTCTAACGCGGAGGTGGCTATGAAAAAGGTAGTCGTGCTCGGTGCAGGGCTGGTAGGCAAAGAAGTAGCGCGAGACCTGTCGACGGATTTCGAGGTGACCTCGGTCGACAGTCAACAGGACAATCTGACCTGGGCTTTCGAAGGGACACCCGTGCTGACCTGGGTAGCGGATCTCTCTGATCCTGCGACTATCCAGGAGGTCGTGGAGCCAGCGGACATCGTCGTCGGTGCGCTGCCAGGTTCGCTCGGCAGGTTCGTTCTCGAGAACGTGATCGAGGCCGGCAAGGACGTAGTCGATATCGCCTTCTTCCCGGAGGACCCTTTCGAGCTCGATCAACTCGCCAGGGACAAGGGTGTGACGGCCATTGTGGACTTCGGTGTCGCTCCCGGGATGAGCAACCTGTTCATGGGTTATCACAACGCTCAGATGCGACACGTCGAGAAATTCGACTGCATAGTCGGGGGGCTTCCGGTCATTCGAGACTGGCCCTTCGAGTACAAGGCGGGGTTCTCGCCGGCTGACGTGGTGGAGGAGTACACCAGGCCAGCCAGGTACGTGGACCACGGGCGCATGGTTACCAGACCGGCGCTATCCGATCCGGAATTGGTGAGATTCGACGGGGTGGGGGCTCTCGAGGCGCTGAACACCGATGGCCTGAGGACCCTGGCCACCACGATGAAAGCCCCCTACATGAAGGAGAAGACCCTTCGCTATCCGGGGCATGGTCGCTTCATGGAGGCGCTGCGAATGGTCGGATTCTTCGACAAGGAGCCCATCGAGGTCGGTGGTCAAAAGATCGTTCCGCTGGAGTTCACCTCCGCCATCATGTTTCCTCACTGGACGTTCCACGAAGGGGAAGAGGAATTCACCGTCATGAGGGTGGTGATCGAGGGCGAGACCAGGGAAGGGACCCCCGAGAGGATCACCTACGATCTGCTCGATCGCTACGACTCTGAGACCGGGGTCTCGTCGATGGCCCGCACGACGGCCTACAGCTGCACGGCTGGAGTCCAATTGCTGGCCAAGGGGATGTTCACTCGTAAGGGAATCTGCCCACCCGAGTACATCGGGCAGGATCCTGTCTGCGCGGAGTTCGTGCTGGATCACCTGGCCGCGAGGAAGGTCACCTTCCAGAAGCGAGTGGAGGAGCTGGACGAAGAAGGCAACCCGATCCCGGCAGCCCTCGTCGAAGTGGGGTGAGGCTGCAGCCGGCAGATCGCTGGGTCAGGCGAAGGACGCGATCTCTGGCGATTCGAGGATCTCGCATCCGGGTCGCTCGGTCTTGGCAGATTCGACCATGACGCGGGCGACGGTCTCGGCTTGGATGCCTCGATATCTCTTTGGGGCGGCCCGGAGCAGGACTTCGTAGAACTGCTCGGCAAGACGAGTCTCTTGGCGCTCGCCCAGGAGCAGGGACGGCCGGAGAAAGGTCACACCCTGGAAGCCGAGCTCCGAGAGCGCTCCCTCCAGCTCGCCTTTGACCTTCAAGTAGAAGACCCTCCCCTCGGGGTCGGCTCCCAGGGAGCTCACGACCACGAGGTGCTTTGCGCCGGTGTCGAGAGCAGCTCGCGCGACGGTGAGAGGGTAGTCGAAATCCACCCGACGAAAGTTCTCCTGGCTTCCGGCCTTGGCGATCGTCGTGCCCAGAGCGCTGAGCACGTGATCGACCTCGAGCCCGCCCAGGAACTGATCCAGCGCCTCGAAATCGACGATTCTCTGATCGAGCTTCGGGTTCGAGACGACCGCCCCGAGGGAACGTCGGGTCAGGACGACGACCTTCTTGTAGAAGGGGTCGGCCAATAGGAGATTCAAGCAATGCGAACCCACAAGGCCGGTGGCACCACAGAGAAGTGCGGTCCTGCCTTCCGCCACTTCGCTCATGGGGCGATTGTAGCTCTAGCCCGGGATGACGCGGGATGCAGCAGGTCTCACCGGAGACACCTCCCTCCAGCTCAACGGGCAGCGCCCTCTCGTCGTCGGCGCCGAAACTCCCACGGCGGTTCGGGGTCGGGATCCTGCCAGAGTCCGCGGCGAGCCTTTCGCGCCTCGCGCTGAGCCTTGCCGAGAGCTAGCTCGGAGGAGTACCGGGTGTAGTGCCAGGCGAGTCCCTCGGTGATGAGCTGCTCGGAAAGGTCGGACCCGTCGATATAGACGCGCGCCACCAACCGGTCGTACCGATCCTGATCACGAACCTCGACTCGCACTCGCTTGCCTTCGGCGAGCTCCCGGGTCCGCTTGCGTGCCACGTTACTGAAGGGCTGCCCTTTCTCGGGAGTGTCGATGGCGTGCAAGCGAATCCTTTGACGGGTGAGCCCTCCCGCCATGACTTCGATCGTGTCGCCGTCGTAGACCTTGACGCACCGGCCCTCGAAGGAGTCGTGGGGAAGGCACCCGGAAATCGTGGCCGCGATCGCCAGGCTCAGGACGATGGCGCTTCTGG
>JAUWSP010000409.1 GCA_030610025.1 Acidobacteriota bacterium
CACCTTCAGTTGCCCGCCCGTTCGTCGATTGCGGAGTACCCCTCCCTGGGGATGAAACTCCTTGTCGATGACTGCTCGAACGGCTTTAACCGAGAGATTGAAGCTGTCGGCCTCGATATCAGAGAAAACCGGCCGAGCACCCAGGCGCACAATCGCTCCCGCGGTGGAAAAGACCGTGTACGGCGTGGTGATCACCACGTCGCCCGGACCCACACCCAGAGCCATCAGCGCAGCCAACAGGGCATCGCTACCTGAGGACATTCCTATCCCGAAACGGCACTGACAGTAATCGGCCACCCTCTCTTCCAGCAGCTTGACGGATTCGCCCAGGATGAATCGCTGAGTCCGGCAGACCCGCTCAATGGCAGTCAGGATCTCGGTTTCGAGAGGCGCATACTGGCGGCTCAGGTCGAGCAGGGGTACAGAAGGGAAATCTGGGGGGCTCGGCTCGGCAGGAGGCATTACGAATCTCGCGGCACCACCATTATCACCCACCTGCCTTCACTGCTCCAGGCGAACCCGGATCTTCACCTGGTCTTGTGGGTTGTGCGATGATGACTGCACGCAGCGCTTGGGTATTTCGATGTCTCCGGGTCCTCTTCTGGTCATTCTCGCTGCCGCTCTGACGGCTGGGGTTGCTGGCACGATTGCAGCGCGAAATGCTGCGATCAAGCTGGGTATGGTAGATCGGCCTTCAGCGAGGAGGGACCACGTCAAAGCCACACCGCTGCTCGGCGGTGTCGCGATCTATGCGGCGGTCATTGGATCGGTACTCCTGTTCCCCGAGCATGGAGAGTTTGTCGAGCTGACAGGGATCCTCGTCGGCGGATCGCTGGTTTCCCTGAGCGGCCTTGTCGATGACCGAAGAGGTCTGGCTCCCTCAGTGAAGCTCCTCATCCAACTCCTGGCGACAGCGATACTCGTTGTCTCTGGTGTGCAGGTCCAGCTTCCCGTCTCCACCTGGATGAATCTCCTGCTGACAGTTCTCTGGGTGGTAGGTATCACCAATGCCTTCAATCTGCTCGACAACATGGATGGCCTGGCGGGTGGAATTGGGGTGGTGGCGGCGTCGTACTTTCTATTGATGGCGGCCATGAACGGGCAGCGTCTTGTAGGAGCCCTGGCCGCTGCCCTCTTGGGTGCGTGCCTCGGTTTCTTGTTGTTCAACTTCAACCCGGCCCGAATCTTTATGGGCGATTCGGGAAGCCTCTTCCTGGGTTTCATGATGGCGGTCGTGGGCATCAAGCTACGGTTTGTCGCCAATACCAACTGGGTCACATGGATGGTGCCAATTCTGGTTCTAGGCGTGCCGATCTTCGATACGGCACTGGTGAGTTTCAGTCGCCTCAGGAAGGGCAAGAACCCGCTCACCTCACCCGGGAAGGATCATTTCTCCCATCGCCTGGTTCGCCTGGGCCTGACTCGACGAGAGGCGGTGCTGAGCCTCTATCTGTTGGGGAGCTTCCTGGGCGGACTGAGCATGTTCATCAGTCTCGCGGGGCCGGTCGAGGCATACGTCATCGGCGGCACTCTGGCCGTGGTCGCCCTTGTAGGTCTTGTCGCTCTCGACCGGGTAGCGCCCTGAACCGAGTTGTCGGTTCGGTACTAGCTCCGACCTTGCTGGGATTGACGAATCGACTCGCTCAGCGCGTCGATGGTTTCTTCGAGGCTAATCCGAGCCTCCCATCCGAGGGTGGCACGAATCCGGCTCAGATCAGGTTGTCGCCTCAGCATGTCATCGAAATCAGGACCGTAAACCTGTGAGTATGGGACGAGAACTGGTTTCGACGAACTGGCCAACTGACGAGTCACCCGCTGGGCAAGCTCGAGGATAGTGATCTCTTCGGTGCCACCTATGTTGAATACTCTTCCCACGGCTTCTGCTGTTTCGGCCAGTCCGGAGATTGCCCGCACGGCATCGCGGACATCGCAGAAGCTCCTGGTTTGAGTACCATCTCCATGAACTGTGAGATCTTCCGATCGTAGGGCTTGTGCGACAAATCGAGGGAGCACCATTCCGTATTCACCTGTCTGCCTGGGCCCAACGGTATTGAAGAGGCGGAAGACAACAACCGGAGTCCCGAACTCCCGGCAGTAGGCGAGGGCTAGGAACTCGTCGAGCATCTTGCTGGCCGCGTAGGCCCAGCGATTTCGGGACGTTGGCCCCAGAACAACGCGATCGTCCTCCGAAAAGGGGACCCTCGTGCCTTCTCCATAGACCTCGGAGCTGCTGGCAAGCAGTACCTTCTTGCCGTGAATTCGCGCCGCCTTCAGTACTTGGAATGTTCCCAGAACATTCGATTCCAGCGTTTGGACAGGCTGCTCTACGATGAGCCGCACGCCGACGGCCGCAGCCAGGTGAACCACTACATCGACCTCTTCGACAAGTGGGGTCACGATGGACTCTTCGACGATGGATCCTTCGACCAGGCGGAATTCCTGGTGATTGCTCAGGGCCTTGATGTTGGCGGTGCTTCCCGTTGACAGATCGTCCAGCGCCACCACGGAGTGCCCTCGACTCAGCAGCAGCTCACACAGATGCGATCCAATGAAGCCCGCTCCTCCTGTGATCAGGAAGTTGCGCGGTTCCTCGAAGGTGTCCTTCCGTCCTTTGGTAGTCATCAACGTCTGTTGTCCGTGTCACTGGATCTGCTGCATGCGTGTGGATGCCAAGGACGATTTTGGCTGCACTTGCCGCAAGCTTATCGGACCGTGAGATTTCACCGTCGGAAGGCTCGACTAGAATACCGATGCGAAAGCCGGCAAGGAGGCATCATGGCGTCGGGCAATCGAATCACTCGGATTCTCTGGGGCACCACCAAAGGAGTTGCTCGGGCACTCGGCTACGGGCTGGCAGGTGGCTTCGTCGTTCTCCTCATTCTGTTCGTGCGGCAGCTCGAGAGCCGACCCGATCTGAAGGTCTGGCACAAGGTCGAGCATGATGCCGAATTCACGGCGGCCTCGTCGATCGAGGACTTCGAGGAGTATTTCGCCATCGAAGATCGGTTGTTCGCTCAACTCGACGAGGAGGTCTACGACCAGATCGAGCCCGAGGACAGGCGGCTGATCAATCGGTATCACCGGGGCAGCCTGGCGGATCCCGGGCGTTGGCCCACCAACTGGAATCGGACTTTCGAGCTCGCGACCGAGGATCCCAGGGTGGGAGTCTTGCTGGTGCACGGAATGTCCGACTCCCCCTACAGCATGAAGAGTCTGGGCGAGCGGTTGCATTCCGAGGGTGCCTGGGTGGTGGGACTGCGAGTGCCGGGTCATGGTACGGCCCCCTCGGGTCTCCTCGATGTGCGCTGGCAGGATATGGCGGCGGCGGTCGAGCTCGCTATGAATCATCTGCACTCGAGTGTTGGCCAGCAGCCCCTCTACATCGTCGGGTACTCGAATGGGGGTGCCCTGGCGGTTCACTATGCTCTGTTGTCGCTGGAGAAGGACTCACTACCGACCGCTCAGGGGTTGGTGCTGCTGTCGCCGGAGATCGGCCTAACCAAGATTGCGGCACTGGCCATCTGGCAGGAGCGGTTGGGCCGCCTGCTGGGCTTGCGCAAGCTGGCCTGGAACTCGATTCTGCCGGAGTACGACCCCTATAAGTACAACTCCTTCACCGTCAATGCCGCAGTGCAAGCCCGCCTTTTGACGGTGGAGATCCAGGAGCAGATCAGCAGGTACGAATCGAGTGGGGAGCTGACTCGACTGCCAC
>JAUWSP010000384.1 GCA_030610025.1 Acidobacteriota bacterium
AGGCCTGGTCTCCATCTGGGAGCTCACCGACCTGCTCTTCCTGCAGCAGAGAGGTGCCCCGCTCGACTACAATTTCCCGACCAGCGGAACGCCGATCATCAACGACTCCATCGGCCTGGTGAAGGGCTCGCCCCAACAGGAAGAGGCACGGGCTTTCATCGACTGGGTGGGCAGTCGTCAGGCTCTTCTACTGGCGGCGCAGGAGGCCTACCGGTTGCCGGCCAGGGTCGATCTGCCCCGCGAGGAGCTACCCGAATGGGCCCAGGAGGCCCTCGACCAGATCGTACCGGCGACAGTGGATTGGGAGCTCATCGCCACAGAAGGCAACCAGTGGATGAGTCACTGGGATCGGGAGATTCGTGGCCGGGGATGATCCCTGACCAGTGAACCGCGCACCGCTGGATTCGTATCTGTCACCAGACCCATGCCCCCTTTTCTCATTCTGAAACGTCTCCAGAAGAGCTTTGCCGACCACATGGTATTGAGAGAGATCTCTCTCGAGGTCGAGCCGGGTGAGGTTCTGGTGTTGCTGGGTCCCAGCGGTTCGGGCAAGACCACACTCTTGCGTATCATTGCCGGCTTCGAGCAGCCCGACGAGGGCCAGATCCTGGTCTCGGACGAAGAGGTCACTGCGCTGCCCCCGGAGAAGAGAAACTTCGGGATGGTCTTTCAGCATTACGCTCTGTTTCCCCACCTCACGGTGGCTGGCAATGTGGCCTTTGGGCTGGAGTCCCGAGGGGTGCCGCGTGAGCAACGACTCTCTCGGGTCGCCGAAGTGCTGCCGCTCGTCGATCTGGAAGGATTCGAGGATCGTCGGGTACAGGAGATCTCAGGTGGCCAGCAGCAACGAGTGGCCCTGGCGAGGGCGCTCGCCCCCGACCCGCGCTTGATGTTGCTGGACGAGCCCCTGTCGAACCTGGACCCGAGTCTGCGCGAGCGGACCAGGAGAGAGCTCAAGAACGCTATCCGCCGGGTTGGGATCACCGCGGTCTGGGTCACCCATGAGCAGGAGGAGGCCTTCGACGTGGGAGACCGGGTCGCGCTGCTCAATGAAGGCCGGCTCGAGCAGGTCGGTAGTCCGGAGGCGCTCTATCTCGACCCACAGAGTCTCTTCGTGGCCGGATTTGTCGGTCGTGCCTCGACCCTGAAGGGAACCCTCGTGGCGGAGGGCCGGGTCAGGCTGGGCGACGAGCGGTTCGTTGGCCAGGGAGCGACCTGGCCCGTCCAGATGGTGGGTGAGGTGGAGGTGGGTCAGGAGGCCGTGATCTCGCTGCGTCCAGAGGGCCTGGAGCTCGTCGAGGCAGAGCGCCCCGATACCCTGGTCGGTGAGATCTTGGAAAGGCAGTACCGGGGTGAGGTGACCTACTACCGCGTTTCGCTCGAGATGGGAGGGGAACTGCTGGTAGTAGGTGAGTCCGACAAGGCCTCGACAGGTGCCAAGGTGGGTGTCGCTCTTCGGCAGTCGGAGCCGGCGGTTCGCGCGTTTCCAAGCCCGGAAGAGGAATCGGTATGAGCCGTTGGCGGCAGTCGATCGGCGGTATCGCATTGGTCCTCGTGCTGGTCTGGCTGGTCGGTTTCCCGCTGCTGATCACCCTTTTGGAGGCTCTGGGGATACCCGAAGCCTTCAGCCTGGCTCCCTTCGTCGAATTTGCCGGCCGAGCGGACGAGTGGCGGGCGCTGTGGCAGAGCTTGTGGATCTCCGCCGCCTCAGTGGTATTGGCCGGCTTGATCGGCGTGCCTCTCGGACTGGTTTTCGAAGGGATGGAGTTCCCCGGCCGCCGGACCCTCGGAGCCCTGATCGCCCTGCCGGTGGCCCTGCCGCCACTGGTAGGAGTGATTGCCTTCCTGTTCCTCTATGGTGAGAGCGGGTTCGTCAGTCGCGGCGTCCAGACGGTCTTGAGTCTGGAGAAAGCACCGTGGCGGCTGTCGGGTCCTGTGGCCATCCTGCTGGTCCATGCGTACTCCATGTACGTGTATTTCTATCTGTTCACGAGAGCTGCTCTCGTGCGCATCGACGCCTCCGTTCTGGAGGCGGCAGCTTCGCTGGGTGCGGGGCGCCGTCGTCGGTTCTTTCGTGTGACGCTTCCCCTGCTGGGACCGGCTCTGGTGGGCGCGGCTCTCCTGACCTTCATGACTTCGCTGGCCTCGTTTTCGGCGCCCTATATCTTTGGTGGCGGTTTTCGGGTCATGACGACCCAGATCGTGGCCTCCAAGTTGAACGGGCAGATCGCCATGGCGCAAGTAGAGACCGTGACCCTGGCGCTCTTGGCTTTTCTGGGGCTGTGGGCCATGCGTCGGGCTGAGTCGGGAAACACGGCGGTGGTCGGTGGTGTGCGGGGAATCGCGCCGATCCGACGGCAATTGCGTCGTCCGTGGGTGCGAGTCGGTGCCACGGCACTGGGCTGGGGCTTGGCTATCTTTCTTCTCCTGCCCCACCTGACCCTGCTGGTCATCTCCTTCGTTCCGCCTGGCACCTGGACCACCGAAGCCATCCCGCCGGTTCTCGATGGCAGCAACTACCGAGCGTTGGCCAGCGCGCCGGAGAGGCTCCGGCCCGTTCTCAACTCACTCTGGATGGCGACGGCTGCGACCTTGGGAGCGATCCTTCTCGGACTGTCGGCGGCCCGCACCTCGGTGAAACGAGGCGGGCGTCTGGGCGGGCTGCTGGAGACCCTGCTGTCGGTCCCCTGGGCTCTTCCGGGGACGGTATTCGCCATCGCGTTGGCAACAGCGTTCAGCGTGAACCGACCCGAGTTGGGGCGCATTGTTCTGGTGGGAACACCCTGGATCCTGCCGATGGCCTATCTGGTGAGAAGTCTCCCGCTGACCGGTCGAAGCTCGCTGGCGGGATTGCGGCAGATGGATCCGTCTCTGGAGGAGGCAGCGGCTTCTCTCGGAGCCGGGCGTCTGCGTAGGATCTGGCGGGTTACGCTGCCGCTTCTCCGGCCGGCGATTCTGGCTGGTGCCAGCCTCGCTTTCATCACGGCGCTGGGGGATTTTGTTACTTCTATCGTGCTCTATACCTACGACACCCGTCCGATCTCCATCGAGATTCTCTCCAGCCTCCGATTGCAGGACACCGGGGTCGCGGCGGTCTACGGTGTGCTATTGATGGTGGTGAGTGCCACGGCTTTCCTCGTCTGGGGCCGCGAGAGGAGGGTCTGAGTCGATCATGGAAGCTCGAGATTTTGTTCGCCGAATGTGGGTGCTGATGTGGACGGTCTTCGTCGACATGCTCGGCTTCCTGATCGTGCTGCCGCTGCTGCCGTTCTATGCAGAGCGCCTGGGAGGCACCCCATTCATGGTGGGGGCACTGGTGTCGACCTTTGCACTGGCACAGCTCACCAGCGCTCCACTGTGGGGCAGGCTGTCGGACCGCTACGGGCGGCGTCCCATGATCCTGGCCGGGCTATTGATCTCGGCGGTTTCCTATGTGCTTTTCGAGTCCGCTTCGACGGTGGTTCTCCTCTTCATATCCAGGTTCGTGCAGGGAGCCGCCGGGGGTACGGTCGGCGTGGTCCAGGCCTATGTCAGCGACTCCGTGCCGGCGGTGGATCGAGCCAAGGCCCTGGGCTGGCTGACAGCGGCAACCTCCGCCGGAGTGATGCTCGGCCCAGCCATCGGATCACTGGCGGCGGCGCACGGAGGCATCGGGCCCGGCTATCTGGCCGCGAGCCTGTGCGTGCTGAACTTCCTGTTCGGTCTGTGGTGGCTGCCGGAGTCCGATCGGGGCAAGGAGGCCCGGCAACAGAACGTCAGGCCGAAGGGAGCGACCCGCGAGGCCATGCTCGATGTCTTGGCTCACCCGCGAGGATCCGTGGGTTCCATGGTGTGGATCTACGCCCTTGGCATGATGGCGTTCATGGCCATGAATGGGGTCCTG